>JBDTTN010000400.1:0-3350 GCA_039930625.1 Gemmatimonadota bacterium
TTCGCCCGCTCATCGCAGCAGTGGCTCCAGCCCGCGCCACACGGTGGTGGCCACGATGCGTGACCCGGCAGGGTTCGGGTGAATGCCATCCTGCTGATTCAGGGAATCGACGCCGGCGACGCCTACGAGCAGAAAGGGGATGAGCGGCAGCTTGTTCGCCTTGGCAAGGGCCGGGAAGATGGCCCGAAAGCGTCGCACATAGTCCGCGCCGAGATTGGGCAGTGCTTCCATGCCGGCGAGTACGATGCGGGTCGAGGGGGACATCGCCCGTACCCGGTCGATCATCGTCTGAATGTTGGCCTGGATCGAGTCGGGCGATTGCCCGCGCAGACCATCATTCGCTCCAGTCTCGATGATCAGGAACGAGGGTGGCTGGCGCAGAATCCAGTCGATGCGCCGAAGTGCGCCAGCAGAACTCTCACCGCTCACACCGGCGTTGACAACGCGGAACTGCAGCCCGGCCGAATCGATCTTGTGCTGCACCAGCACCGTGAATGCGCTGTCCGGATCGAGCCCGTATCCGGCCGTCAGACTGGTGCCGAGGAAGACGATGGTCGGTTCAGCGGCGGCCCCGGCGGCCGGCGGTGTTGGCACCGAGTCTTCGGCGCCGCGGGTGATCGCGGGCCGTCCCTCGGCGCACCCAATGAGCAGTCCCAGCGCGGCCGCGACTATGATTCCAGCTGTCCGCAACGCCATGCTCGTCCACCGCTCACGGTTCCGGGTTGATGATTCGCGCAGAACGACTGACCAAGGAGTACCTCTCGGGCGGCCGGCCGCTCACGGTGCTGAAGGATATCACGTTCGAGATCGCTGCGGGTGACCTGGTGGCGATCATCGGCCCCTCCGGCAGCGGCAAGACGACGCTGCTCGGCCTCCTCGCCGGCCTGGACCGACCCTCGACTGGGCGCGTGATTGTGGATGGGGAAGACCTGACCCGCCTGACGGAGGATGCGCTGGCCCGCTTCCGAGGCGCGCGGGTCGGCTTCGTCTTCCAGTCGTTCCATCTGATCCCGACACTCACGGCCGCCGAGAATGTGCAGGTGCCTCTCGAGCTGCGTGGCGAGGAGGCGGGGAGCCGGGCCGACGAGCTGCTGGCGCGCGTCGGGCTCGCTGGCAGGGAGCATCACTACCCGGCACAGCTCTCCGGTGGCGAGCAGCAGCGCGTGGCACTCGCACGGGCATTCAGCAATCGGCCTCGAATCCTTTTCGCCGATGAGCCGACCGGCAATCTCGACACCGCGACCGGCGCCAAGATCGTCGACATTCTCCTCGAGCTCAACCGCGAGCTGGGCACAACGACGGTGCTGGTTACCCACGAGGCGGAGCTGGCCCGGAAGACCCGTCGAGTGCTGCGCCTCGCCGATGGCGTCCTGGTGAGCGACGGCCCGCCCGAATGACAGCGATCCGGTTCGTGCTCCGCATGGCGTGGCGCGAGGCGCGCGCTTCGGGGAGCAAGCTCCTGCTGCTCACCGCCGCCATTTCCATCGGCGTCGGCGCGCTGGTGGCGATCGGCTCGTTCACCGACAACCTCCGCACCGCGGTGGAGGGGCAGTCTCGCGGCCTCATGGGCGGCGACATCTCGCTCAGCGCGCGCAGCACCCCCGACGCCGCACTGCTGGCGCTGCTCGATTCGGTGACCATTGCGGCGGGCAGCGACACGTCGCGGGACCGCGCGACGGTGACCAACTTCGCTGGCATGGCCTACGTCCCCCGCACCAGCGGTACCCGCATGGTGCAGGTGAGCGGTATCGGCGGCGGTTATCCATTCTATGGGCAGGTCCGCACCCAGCCGGCAGGCGCTTGGGCCCGGCTCGCCGAGGGGCACTACACCCTCGTCGATCCCTCGTTTCTCACTGCGCTCGGTGCCGCCATCGGCGACACGATGTCGCTCGGGGAAAGCCGTTTCGTCATCGCCGGGACCGTCACCAGCTTCCCGGGCGACGTCGGAATCCGGAGCGCCTTCGGCCCACGGGTCTTCATTCCCGCGAGCGTGCTCGACGAGACCAGGCTGCTGACCTTCGGCAGCAGGGCCGAGTATCAGTGGTTCCTCCGGACCCCGGCGAAGACCGACACCAAGATGCTGGCGGACAGCTGGCGCGCCAGGCTGCGTGTCAGGCAGGCGGGCATCCGGACCGCCGTCGAGTCCGAGGAGAATCTCAAGGAGTTCCTCGATCAGCTCGGTCGCTACCTCGGGCTGGTGGCGCTGATCGCGTTGCTGCTCGGCGGCATCGGCGTGGGCAGCGCGGTGCAGGTCTTCATCCGGCGCAAGCGGGATGGCATCGCCGTGCTCCGCTGCCTGGGCGCCACCAGCGGGCAGGTCTTCGGGATCTATCTCTTGCAGGCGGTGGTGATGGGCTTCGTCGGAAGCGCCATGGGCGTGGTGCTTGGGTTGCTGCTGCAGCTCGCGCTCCCCGCCGTGTTCGGCGCATTCCTCCCGCTCGATGTCACGGTGCGGCCCTCGGTCTCCGCCATTCTCATCGGACTCGGTGTCGGGGTATGGGTCGCGCTGGTCTTCGCGCTGCTGCCGCTCCTCGCGGTGCGCAGTGTGCCGCCGCTGGCGGTGCTGCGGCGCGATGTCGAGGCCGATGCCGTTCCCCGGACCGACCGATGGCTCTGGGCTGCCCGGGTCGCGCTCGCGCTGAGCGTGGTGGCCCTCGCGGGGCTGCAGGTGGCAAATGCGCTGCAGGGGCTGATCTTCGCGGCGGCGATCGGCACCGCGCTGCTGGTGCTGTGGGCGGCGGCGCTTGGACTTACCCGTGCGCTCCGCCGCTGGTTTCCGCACCGGCTGGCCTACGTCTATCGCCAGGGGCTTGCCAATCTCTACCGGCCGGCGAATCAGACCGTCGCGGTCGTTCTGGCGCTCGGCTTTGGCGCGTTTCTGTTAGGCGCACTGGCGGTGATGCAGCACAACCTGCTCCGGCAGTTGCAGCTCGATGGCGGGATCGGCCGCCCCAATCTGGTGTTCTTTGATGTGCAGCCGGACCAGAGGGCGGACCTGGAAGCGATCATCCGGGGACAGGGACTCGCCCTCCAGCCCGCGGTGCCGATCGTGCCGATGCGGATCTCCGCGATCAACGGCAAGGCCGTCACCGCGCTGCTCGCCGACACCACCGACCGGCCGCGCGAGGATCGGGGCCGAGGTCAGGGAGAGCGGCGCGGCGAGAACGACCGCCCGGCGCGCTGGGCGCTGCGCCGGGAATTCCGCTCGACCTACCGGGACACTTCGGTGGCATCGGAAAAGGTGGTGGTGGGAGACTGGTGGGGCCCTGGGGGGCCGAGGCATCCCTTGGCCCCACAGGGCCCCTTCCCCATCTCCATGGAAACCGGGGTCGCTTCCGACCTCAACGTCA
>JBDTTN010000401.1:0-3349 GCA_039930625.1 Gemmatimonadota bacterium
CCGACGCCTGTACCCGGGCTTGCGGCGGGTAGAGCTGGATGCGCTTCAAGGTGACTGCAAAAGCCAGCGGCGCATTGTCGAGCGCCTCCTGCGCGAGGATCATCGCGTCCGTCGTGGTGACAAGCACCATGACCGACTCCGGCGCGCGCTGCGCGTGAGCCGGCCGCACTGCGAAGGCGGCGAGAATCAGGAGCGGCAAGTGCCAGCCGCGCCGATGTATCGGAGAGAGGAGGGGTATCATCGCTTCAATGATAGTCTGTCCGCCGGGTGACGGCGCGCTTGGGTTCCCCCCGTCTCCTTTCATGCTCACCGCGTCGGATCCACCACTCCCTGCTCCGCCTGCCAATAACCCGGGCGCTGGTAGTGCCCATGCAGTCGAGTCTCATACTCCCGTTCCAGCAGCGCCTCCTCCACATAGTCCGGTGCACTCTTGATGGCCTCACGCGTGAGCCGCACCGAGACCGTCGCGGTCTCCCAGCTCACCTTCTCGATCCAGTCCGACGAGACCAGCACCTTCTTCCCAGGCAGCCAATTGCTCGAATCAACCACCAGGTAGCGAATCGCCCAGCTCTCGTCGTCGATGATAAAATCACTGACGTGTCCGATCTCCCCTTCGGTTGCGAGGATATGATAGCCGGTTACCTCCCTGACGCTGCGCAGGTGCGGATCCCAGCTGTTCTTCCCCGGTTCCGGCGCGGCCCAGTACTCGGGGTCGCGTGAGATCGACGGGTAGCTGCCCCACATCAACGGTCCGCCATAGTAGGAGGGCCAGCCATAGTACCCGTAGTAGCTCTCCTCGAACTGCTTCGACACCGGCTTGTTGCTCTCGATCGACGGACTCGCCTCGATCTGCTTCCGGCTCAGCGCGGTGACAATCTCCTTGCCGTCCGCCGACACCGAATCCACGGCATAGGGAGAGAGCAGCACTGCTCGGCCGGTGAGCCAGCTTCCCGTCTCCGCCACCAGGTAGCGGATCGCCCAGAACTGGTCATCGAAGTAGAAATCCGCGACGCTACCGATCGCGCCGTCCGTCGCTATGAGCTGGCGACCCTTGAGCGCCTTGGCCTTGTGCAGCATGGTACGACTCCTCGTGAGGAATTGGGGAATACTGCGGCACGCCCGCAGTTCAGGCGGAATCACCCTCAGTCGCGAGTGCCATCCGGGTCGACGGGTTTCACCGGGGTGACGCCGTTCATGTCCTCGCCGTCATCCACCCGCTCATCGTCCTCGCTGCCACCCTGAAAGCCGTCCTTTAGGTGCTCCGCTGATGCGTTGTCGAACAGATCGATCAGACTCTCATCGGTTCCACTGGCGCGCCCGGTGATCTCCGCGGGGAGCGGTTCGCGTCCCTCGAGGGAGGGCGTCTCAGGTCGCGCGGTCGTTCCATCGGCATGCTCGATTGGGCTCGAGCCTTCGTTGCCCGGTTCAGCCGGTACCTTGTTGCGTCGCTTGGTCATGGCCACCCATCCGGGGTTGAGGACTCCCTGCCTGGGGAACCGTACCGCAGCAGGGGTGGTCGGGGTATCGCTCGATGGGATGATCCGGATCGGCCGCTTCCCTTCGGGCCGGCTTCGTGCCATTCTCCCCTCATCCTCAACGTTGCGAGCCGCCGTGCTTCGAACTGCGATCACATCCGCAGTCGCCTTCAGCGCGATCTGCATCGACCTCCGCGATGGCCACGCGTTGCAGGCCGCGGGCGCGCTCCGGGTGCAGCGCGCCGAGATCATCGACCGGAACGGCTTTGAGAAGCCCCTCGTCGCCTACACCCTCCTCGCTCCCGCCGGCTGGCGCGCCGAAGGGCAGATCGAGTGGGCCCCGCTCGACCCGTGCGGCTCGGGGCATCGAATCGCCTGGAAGGCGACGGCGCCTGATGGAGCCGCCGCGATCCAGATCGTCCCCGCGGAGAAGTGGAGCGCCTCCAACACACCACCACCGCAGCAGGATGCCTGTCTTCATGCCAGCGCCTCCGCTGCCCGTCCCTATCTGGAGTGGTGGGTTCAGCGCAATCGCCCGGGGGCGAAGGTGCTGGACTATCGCCCGCGGCCCGATCTGATCGAGCCCTACAAGTCGCTCAATGTGTCGTGGCCGGAGAGTGGCATGCGGAGCTGGGTGGACGGTGGCGAGATCCTCATCGCCTACCAGCAGGGGGGACGCGCGGTGCGCGAGGCGATTTCCACCGTCGCGGCCTTCACCCACACCCGCTTCCCATCGCTGGACCCCAATCAGACGATCGAACTGCTGCAGGGCCAGAGCTTTCCCGGCTTCGCGATGCGGGTGCCCGAAGGGATGCTCAACTTCAAGACGGTGGAAGCGTTGCGGCAATCGATCCGGCCCGGCGCCGAGTGGAATGCAAGGATGCTGCAGGCCCAGAATGAGCGGCACCGGGTCGCGATGGAGAGCGGGCGGCAGATGGCGGAGACCAATCGCCGCGCGGCGGCGGAGCGCTCGGAGATCATCGCGCGCACCGGGCGGGAGGTCGCCGAGATCCAGATGGGGACCTGGCAGAGCAAGAATGAGAGTATGGACCGCACCCAGCGCGAGCGCATCGAGGCGATCCGGGGCGTCGAGACCTACAACGATCCGCGCTACGGCGGGACGGTGCAGCTCTCCAGCCAGTTTCAGCACGCCTGGCAGCTCAACGATGGATCCTACGTGCTGACCGACGACGTCAATTTCGATCCCAGCCGCGCCTTCGGCGTAGCGGGTCAGCGGCTCCAGGCCACCAAATGAAAAAGGAGCACACTATGCGAACTGTTTTCTTCCTCTGCATGGCGGCACTCGCCGTCAGCGCCAGCCCCGTGCTCGCGCAGGACAGCTTCGGTGGATATCCGGCCGGGGCGCCGGACAGCACCCAGCCGGCTCAGCCCGGTGCGGCTCCGACCGGTTCCGCTGATCTCGATCGGCTGATGCTGGCGGAGCGGCAGGACTTCGGCGTGAAGGCGACGGCGGAATTGCATGGCGGGTCGATGCACGCACCGACCCCGAACACCATCCCTGGGGGCCAGGTCATCACCACCAAGGGGCTCATCCCGCTCCTCGCCAATCAGCAGCTCGGTGCGCTGGTCTTCGACATACTCGGCGGGCCGGAGATGATTCCCGGCGCGCGTCCCGCCGTCCCCGCCTCACAAGCCGGTTCCTTCAATGACCAGAACCAGCAGCAGTTCAGCCAGTACCTTCAGTCGCTGACCAAAGGCAACATGAACGTCCCGCTGGTGTTCTACTGCCTCTCCAGCCACTGCTGGATGTCGTACAACGCATCGCTGCGCGCGATCAACATGGGGTACAAGAACGTGCTCTGGTATCGCGGCGGGATCGAGGCGTGGAAGGCGGCGGGACAGCAGGTGCAGCA
>JBDTTN010000402.1:0-3342 GCA_039930625.1 Gemmatimonadota bacterium
TGCAGTCCACCAACGAAGAGCTGACGACCTCGAAGGAAGAGATGCAGTCGATGAACGAGGAACTGCAGACCGTCAACCAGGAGCTGCAGCGCAAGGTGGATGAACTGTCGGAGGCCAGCAGCGACATGCAGAACCTGCTCGGCAGCACCGACATCGCGACGCTCTTCCTGGACAGTGCGCTGCACATCCGGCGTTTCACCACCCGTGCCGCCGCCATCATCATGCTCATTCCCGGCGACATCGGCCGGCCCGTCACCGACCTGGTCACGGAGCTGCGTTACCCCGCCCTCGCCGATGATGCGCGCGAGGTGCTGCGGACCCTGGTCGTCAAGCAGGTCGAGGTACCTGCCCGTGACGGTCGCTGGTTCTCGGTGCGGCTCATGCCCTACCGCGCCGTGGACGGCACGGTCAGCGGACTGGTGATCACCTTCACTGATATCAGCGGCGCCAAGCGGCTGGAGGGCTCCCTGCGGAAGGCCCATGCCCAGCTGGAGGCGCGCTTCAGCGAGCAGCGCGACGTGCTGGATCGAACCCAGGCGGACCTGGAGACTGAACTCGGCCGTCGGCCGGCAGTCGCCCTGACCGATCCGGGCTCCGGCGAGTGACGCCGCGACGGACGAGGTAGCATATGCCACCCATACACCAGACAGCGGCCGACGCGGCACTTCGTCGCCTCGCCGAGCAGCGATTGCAGGCGACGCTGGCAGATGCCGACGGAACGCCGTGGGACGTCGACACCGCGCGCCTGGTGCATGAACTGCAAGTGCACCAGATCGAACTGGAGCTGCAGAACGACGAGTTGATCGCCGCCCGTGCGGAGGCGGAAGCGGCGTTGTTGCGCTACTCCGACCTGTATGATTTCGCCCCGGTGGGCTACATCACGCTCGCGCGTAACGGTGCAATCGAACAGATCAACCTCCACGGCGCGCGCCTGCTCGGAGCGGCGCGGGCAGACGTTGTCGGCCGGCGGCTGCGGAGCTTCGTGGCCGCCGCCAGCCTGACGCGGTACAAGGCCTTTGTGGAGCGGGTCTTCGCCTGCAGCGACCCGCAGCACTGCGAGCTGACCCTGGACCGCGAAGGGTCGGGCCCGCTGCACCTGCAGATCGAGGCCAGCTGTGCTGTCGGTGGGACGGTCTGCCGGATCGCAATGATCGACATGACCGAGCGCGATCAGGCGGAAGCGGCCCTGGTGGCCGTCGCCGATCAGCTCCGGGAGTCGCAGAAGATGGAATCGCTCGGCACCCTGGCCGGAGGCGTGGCGCACGATTTCAACAACATTCTCAGCTCGATCATAGGCAACGTGTCGCTGGCGCAGGAACTCCTCGAACCGGGCCATCCGGTTGCGGAGTGCCTGCTGGAGATCCACCGCGCCGGTAGTCGCGCGACGTTGCTGGTGCGGCAGATTCTGACCTTGAGCCAGCGGCAACGCCAGGAGCTGAGCGTGCTGCAACTCGGCCCCGTGGTGGAGGAGGCGATCCGCCTGCTGCGGGCGACGATCCCCGCCGGTATCGGGATCACAACGACAATCGACCCCGACGCGCCCAGGCTGCTGGCCGATGCGTCCCAGATGCACCAGATCGTGATGAACCTGGGGACCAACGCGTGGCTGGCACTGCGGGACTGGCCGGAGCGCCCCGCGGAGGCCCGGCGTATCGATTTCCGCGTGGAGGGATGTAGCCTCGACGCCGCTGGCGCCCGCGCATTAACCGGCGGACTGCTCCCGGGGCGCTACGTGCGTCTCTCCGTGAGAGATAACGGCTGTGGGATGGCGCCCGAGATTCAGCCGCACATCTTCGAACCCTTCTACACTACCCGGGCGGTCGGCGAGGGAACCGGTCTCGGTCTGTCAGTGGTCTACGGCATCGTCGGGGCACACCACGGCACGATCGCCGTTCACAGCGCACTCGGGGAGGGAAGCTCGTTCGATGTCTATTTCCCCGCCGCACCGATCGTCGCCGCGGCGGCAGCGCTACCGCTGGCGGCACCGGGCGCCGCACCCGGCACGCGGCCCACGATGCAGCGACATCTCCTGTATATCGACGACGAGCTCCAGCTGGTGTCGATGGTCACTCGGCTCCTGCAGCGGGAGGGACACCGGGTGACCGGTTTCGCGGACGCGCGGCAGGCACTCGGAGCACTCCGGTCCGACCCCCACTCGTTCGATCTCATGGTGACGGACTTCAACATGCCTGTCCTCTCGGGCCTCGATGTGGCGCGTGAGGCGAAGGCCCTGCGGCCCGATCTGCCAGTCCTGATTGCCTCGGGCTACATCACGAAAGAACTCGAGCACGAAGCCCAGCTGCTCGACGTTCACTCGCTGTTGTACAAGCCGGTCATGGTCCCGGAGCTGCGCCGGGTGATGCGCGAATTGTTTGCCGGCGCGGAGTAGGGGCGCAACACCCTGCGCTCCTGCTGCGCCTCTACCCCGCCCCGCCGTAGACGACGCCCCGCCGCTCCGGGCCCAGCGACGCGACGATCGCGCAGCCGATGAACACAGTCGCCGCGGTGAACGCCATCGTCCAGGCATAGCTGAACCGCGCCGCGAAGACCGCCTCCAGATAGACCACGCTTCCCGCCACCAGCACTCCGCATTGATAGGCGAAGCCCGGCAGGAACCCGCGCACCGCGTCGGGGGCCAGCTCGGTGATATGCGCCGGGATCACCCCCCACGCCCCCTGCACCATCGCCTGCATCAGAAAGGCGCCGACGAAGAGCACCGGCAGCGACGGCGCAAAGGCCCACGCCGGAATCGCGAGCAGCGCGCCGGTGAGTGCCAGCACAATGGTCCGGCGGCGGCCAAGCCGATCGGAAAACATCCCGAACAACACGCCGCCAACGATCGCGCCGACCATCGACACCGCGGTGAGCACCGCTCGGCGTTCCGGCGTGAAGCCCCAGTCCCGCTGCAGGAAGGTCGGATAGAGATCCTGGGTGCCATGCGAGACGAAGTTCATCATCGCCATCAGCGCCCAGAGGTACAGAAAGAGCCGCCAGTGGGAGAGGATGCCCTTCCCGAGGTTCGCCCAGTCCTTGTGGCGGGTGCGTTCCCACACCTCCGACTCCGGCACCTTGTAGCGCACGTAGATCGCGAGCAGCGCGGGGAGCCCGCCGATGAAGAACATCGGCCGCCATCCCCAGCGCGGGAAGACGAAGAAGTAGCAGCATGCCGCGAGGAGGTAGCCGACGGCGTACCCTTCCTGCAGCACGCCGGAGAGGACGCCGCGCCACCGCGCCGGAACCTTTTCCATGGCGAGCGATGCGCCGACTCCCCATTCGCCGCCCATGCCGATCCCGAAGAGCGCGCGCAGCACCAAGAACCATCCGTAGCTCGGCGCCAGACCG
>JBDTTN010000403.1:0-3336 GCA_039930625.1 Gemmatimonadota bacterium
CCGAGCCGTTCATCCTGGCGGCGCAGGCCCGGGGAATCAGCGAGCGGCGGGTGCTCCTCGGGCACCTGCTCCGTGCCGCGCTCGGCCCCGTCGTCACCCTGCTCGGGCTCTCGCTCCCCGCTCTCTTCTCGGGCGCGGTCTTCGTCGAGGCAATCTTCGCATGGCCCGGCGTGGGCCGAGTGCTGATCCAGGCCGTCTCTGGCCGAGACTACCCGGTGGTGATGGCGGCGGCGACGGTCAGCGCGGCACTGGTGGTGACCGGCAACCTGCTCGCCGACGGCCTCCGCGCCTGGGTGGACCCGCGAGTGCGCGATGCCTGACAATTATCCTGGCGAGTGGAGCATCGGGGCGCCAGCTCTCCGCCCGCGGCGCGACCCCCGCGCCACCTGGGGACTCGCAATTCTCGGCATCCTCGCCGTTGTCGCACTCGGGGCACCATTCCTCGCCGGGCACGACCCGCTGGCGCAGGGCGATGTCGTGGCGACCCGATTCACCCCGCCCCTGCACGCCGACGGACTGGGCACCTTCCACCTGCTGGGGACCGATCGCTTCGGCCGCGATGTATGGAGCCGGCTCATCTATGGCGCGCGGATCTCCCTCGCGACCGGCCTCCTCGCCACGCTCATCGCCGTCGTGCTTGGCGGAGTGGTCGGTCTCGTCGCCGGGGTCTGGCGCGGACGCACCGCGACCGTACTGCTCGCGGTGACCGACTTTGCGCTTGCACTTCCGCGCGTCGTCCTGCTGCTCCTGCTCGCGGCGCTCTGGCGCCCCGGGGCAACGCTGGTTGTCGTGGTGCTCGGCCTCACCGGATGGATGGGGATTGCGCGGCTGGTGTACGGCGAGGCGACGGCCATCATGGCGCGCCCGTTCATTCTCTCCGCGCGCGCCCTTGGCGCCCATCGGGCACGCCTCGCCTGGCACCATGTCCTGCCGGGCACCTGGACGCCGATGATCGTCGCCGCCGCGCTCGGCGTAGGCAACGCCATCACCCTCGAGGCGGGCCTCTCCTTCCTCGGCCTGGGCGTGCAGCCGCCCGCACCGTCGTGGGGCAGCATGATCGCCTCCGGTCGAGACACGCTGGTCAACGCCCCGTGGGTGGCCGTCGCGCCGGGGCTGGCGCTGGTGCTCGTTGTCATCGCGTGCACCCTGGTCGGGGATGCGCTGCGCGACGGGATGGAGCACCGGGATGAGCTGTGAGTTGAGGCATCTTCTCGAGCGATCCGATCGGCCGCGTCGTTCGTAACCAGCTGTCGCCACCACCGGAGCGCACCATGCAGGCCCTCTCAATGGACTACCAGCTCATCATCCCGGCGATTCTCCGGCGGACCCGACTGCTGCATGGCGACAAGCCGGTCAGCAGCCGCCGCCCGGATGGCGCGGTGCATCGCACCACCTACGCAGAGCTGCTGCGGCGAGCCGACCGGCTGGGCGCCGCGCTGCGGGGGCTGGGGGTGGAGCCGGGAGACGCCGTCGCCACGCTCTGCTGGAATCATGACCGGCATCTCGAGGCGTACTACGCCGTTCCCTGCATCGGCGCCGTGCTGCACACGCTGAACCTGCGTCTGCACCCTGACGAGCTCGGCTTCATCGCCAGCGATGCGGGGGACCGGGTGCTGATCGTCGACGCAGACCTGCTCCCTGTCCTGCTGCAGTTCCGCGCGAAGGCCCCGTTCCAGCAGATCATCGTGATCGGCGACGGCGTCACACCCCTGCCGCCGGGGATGATCGACTACGACACGCTCATCGACTCGACCGAGGGAGCCGAACTTCACGGCGAGGAGATCGCCGAGTCGAGCGCGGCGGCGATGTGTTACACCTCCGGCACTACCGGCAAGCCGAAGGGCGTGGTCTACTCCCATCGCGCCCTCACGCTGCATTCCCTCGTGCTCGGCATGACCGACGGCTTCGGGCTGCGGGAATCCGACGTCGTGCTCCCGGTGGTGCCGATGTTCCACGCCAACGCCTGGGGAATTCCCTATGGCGCCGCGCTGGTCGGTGCCGGGCTGGTGCTCCCGGGCAAGCAGCTCGATCCACGCAGCCTCTGCCAGCTCTTCGAAACCGAGCGGGTGACTTTCACCGCCGGGGTACCCACCATCTGGATCGGCCTGCTGCAGCTGCTGGATGCCGCGCCGGAGAAGTTCGATCTCTCCTCAATCCGGCAGATGCTGATCGGCGGCGCGGCGGTCCCGGAATCGCTGCTCCGAGGCTTTGCCGAACGCCATGGCATCGAGGTGCTGCAGGCTTGGGGGATGACGGAGCTCGCTCCGGTGGGCACCGTGGCTCGGCTCCCCGCGCGGCTCGCTGGCCTGCCGCCTGACGAGCGCTACCGGGCCCGCGCGCGGCAGGGAACCCCGGCGCCGCTCATCGAAATCCGCGCCCAGGGCGACGCGGAGTTAATAGCCTGGGACGATCAGGCCGTGGGCGAGCTGCAGGTGCGCGGGCCGTGGGTCGCCTCCGGCTACCATGGAGCCGGTGCCGGTGGGTCGAGCTTCACGGCGGACGGCTGGTTCCGGACCGGAGATGTCGTGTCGATCGAACCGCATGGCTCGATCCAGATACGCGATCGCGCCAAGGACCTGGTGAAGTCGGGGGGTGAGTGGATCAGTTCCGTCGCTCTCGAGAATGGCCTCATGGGTCATCCAGCCGTCCTCGAGGCCGCAGTCATCGCGGTTCCTCACCCCCGCTGGCAGGAGCGCCCTCTCGCCGCGGTGGTCCTCCGGGCCGGGCAGCAGGCCACCTGCGCCGATCTCACGGCGCACCTCGCCACGCAGTTCACAAAGTGGTGGCTGCCGGATGCCATCGTGTTCCTGGATGTGCTGCCGAAGACGGGGACCGGCAAGTTTCTGAAGACCGCACTGCGGGATCAGTTCAGGGGATACTACACTTCGGCATGAACCTGCTGCTCGACCGGTCCGCCCATCCGGTCATCGGCCACCGGGGCGCCGCGTGGTATGCACCAGAGAACACGCTCGAGAGCTTCCGGCTGGCCCTCTCCCAGGGCGCGGACGCGATCGAATTCGACGTGCGCCGCTCGGCCGACGGCGAAGCGATGGTCTTCCATGACCCCACCCTGGATCGCACTACAGACCAGCCCGGCCCCATCGCTGCACGCACCGCCGCCGAGCTGAAGCGGCTGGATGCGGGGTTCCACTATTCGCAGCCGGGCATGCCGGGCACTCCCTTCCGCGGCGTCGGCGTGCGGATTCCGACGCTTCGGGAAGTGATCGCCGCCTTTCCGGAGCTGCCGCTGCTGATCGAAGTGAAGGAACCGGAGGTCGCGGAGGCGACCGCCCGCGCCCTTGTCGAAGGCGCTGCAACCGATCGTGCGGTAATTGC
>JBDTTN010000404.1:0-3335 GCA_039930625.1 Gemmatimonadota bacterium
CGCGCACCACATCGAGCATGATGTGCGCCCGCTGCCGCTCGAATGACGTAACCTGTGCCGCGATCCGACCCAGCGGCGCGAACAGCAGAAGGATGAGAAGGAAGCGGAGTCGGCGCATCGGCTGGCCTTTGAGAGGCGTGTCCCGCCCGAGTCGGTCGGCGAGATAGATCAGGACCGCGGTCGCCACCAGGATGATCGTGCTGATGGCGTTGATGCTGGGTTCGATATTCTTGCGCACCATGCCGTATTTCACGATCGGCAGGGTGGAGGACCCGACCCCCGAAACGAACGATGCAATCACGAAGTCATCGAACGACATCGTGAAGGGGAGCAGCGCCCCCGAGATGATCCCCGGCCCGAGCTGTGGCACGGTGATCTTCCAGAAGGTGGTGATTTCGTCGGCGCCAAGGGTGAGCGCCACCATCAGGGTCCGGCTGCTCGAAGCCGGCGAGCAGGCGGAGCGTCGTGGTCTTGCCACAGTCGGAGGGCCCGAGCAGCGAAAAGAATTCGCCGCGACGGATCTCGAAGCGGAGCGACGACGCAGATGGAGTCGGGCGGAGACTCGGGGGCAAGCGCGACGAGATGGGCTAACCTATCGAGGCCCTGAGGGGGCCGCCAGTAGGGGCGGCCCCGGTGAGAGCCAAGAATCGCCGCGCCGAAATTATTCCAGCAGCGCCTGCACCGACTCCCGGAACACGGCAGTGTGCCGGTCGATGTCCGCCTCGGTCGTGGCGGGCGCGATCAACGCCATGTTGTGAAAGGGCGTGAGGAGGATGCCGCGATTGAGCGCAAAGAGATGCATGAAGCGGTCGAGCTCCACGTCAACTGCGGCGGCGGCCTCGCTGCCGTTCCTGGGCGGCACCGGCCGGAACCAGTACTCCGCCCTGCACCCCAGCCGCTTCACGATCCAAGGCAGCCGGAATTCCGTGATCACCCCCTCAACTCCTGCCTGAAACCGTTCCGCGAGCGGAATGGTCTTCGCGTACGACTCGGCTGTGAGGACATGCTCCAGTGTCGCCCGCATCGCCGCGAGCGCGAGCGCATTGCCGGCCAGCGTCCCGCCAATGCCACCGGTGTCGCAGTCAGTGAGCGCGATCCGCCCCTGCAGCCGATCGACCACCTCCGCGGAGAAGCCGTAGACCGCGCAGGGTACTCCACCCCCGATCGGCTTGCCGATCGTCAGCAGATCCGGCTCGAGCCCATGGGCCGCAGTGTACCCGCCGGGTCCGGCGCAGATCGTGTGGGTCTCATCGATGATCAGAAGTGTCCCGTGCTCGCGCGTGAGTTTGCGGAGTGCGGCGTGATAGCCAGGATCGGGGTGGATGATGCCGATGTTGGTCATCGCCGGCTCCGCGAGGACGCACGCGACATCCCCGTGTGCCAAGGCATCTTCCAATGCGGGCAGGTCGTTGAACTCCACCACCCGGGTGGTGAGTGCGGGATCGACGGGCGGACCGACATTGCCGGGTCGAGGACCGACGATGCCGTTGGTGAGCGTGGCAAAGGTCTCGTCCACCGAGCCGTGATAGCACCAGTTGTGGACCAGGAGCTTTGGCCGGCCGGTGAGCATCCGTGCGAGCCGGATGGCAAAGCGGTTCGCGTCGGTCGCGGTCATCGCGAACTGCCACGCCGCCAGTCCGAAGCGCCGAGTCAGTTCTTCGGCGACCCAGAGATGATTCTCGTCAGGCAGCATGAAGGTGAAGCCCCGCTCCGCCTGCCGCTGGACCGCGGCGATGGTGGCGGCCGGCGCGTGCCCGGTCATTGCGCCGGTGTCGCCGAGACAGAGATCGAGGTAGCGGTGCCCGTCCACGTCGGTGAAGTGCGCGCCCTGCCCCTCCGTGACGAAGAGCGGAAAGCCGCCCGCCCACTTGGCCATCCAGTGCATCGGCACGCCCTGCAGCAGGCTGCCCTGCGCCCGCTGGAACAGCGCGCGAGAGACGGGATGGGTCTCCTCGAAGCGCCGCTGTTCGGCGGCGTACAGGGAGGCGAGGCGGGAGCGGTCGATCATTGGCATGGCGTGTCATGAACGTAGAGGCGAGCGGGAAATCTGTCGAGGTGACCCGGAAACGATCGGCGGCCTCCACTGAGTAGCTCATTGCAAAGGCATTAACCGCGGCTTCACCGGAAATTCACCTTCGTTCAAAGATGTTCAATGCATTCATTCCGGATAAGGAATCATGGAGATAGCCCGCAGGACCTTCCTGAAGTTCATGACAGCCTTGGGATCGCTGATATCGGGTGCTCTCGTCGGAGTTCCAGCGGCGCGCGCGTTCCTCTCTCCCGCGTTCCAGAAGCCCACAGCCGAGCGCTGGATCAAGGTGGGCGAGGTCGATCAGATCGAGCAGGGAGTGCCTACCCGACTCGACTTCACCGAAACCGTGAATGATGCCTGGGTGGAGACCCGGGCCATGCGGGGCGTCTGGATCTACACCGAGGACGGCGAGCAGTTCACCGTGTACAATGGCCAGTGCACCCATCTGGGCTGCAGCTACGCCTTTGAGAAGGAGAAGAATCGGTTCCACTGTCCCTGCCATCATGGGTTGTTCGACATGAAGACCGGGGCGGTACTCGATGGCCCGCCACCCAGATCGCTGGACAAGCTCGAAACCAAGATCGAAAAGGGCATCCTGTACGCGGCGTTCCGGAACTTCCGAGCCGGCATCCCCGAGCAGATCCCGGTCGCGTGAGGACCAGCCAATGAATGCCCTCATGGATTGGCTGGACGCCCGGACTGGATTCCGTGCTATGAAGCGAGCGCTCCTCGACCGGGAGGTGCCCGAACGGCTGACCTGGTGGCACACCCTGGGGAGCGCCACGCTCGCGGTATTCATGGTGCAGGTCGTCACTGGCATCGTCCTCGCCACCTCCTACTCCCCCTCGCCGGAGCACGCCTACAACAGCATCGAGTTCATCCAGCAGCACGTGGCCGGTGGCGGACTGCTCCGAGGCATCCACCATTGGGCCGCCAGTGCCATGGTAATTCTGATCCTGGCTCACATGATCCGGGTCTTCTCGATGGGTGCGTATAAGTATCCCCGCGAGGCCAACTGGCTGCTGGGAGTCGTCCTCTTCATCCTCGTGCTCGGATTCAGTTTCACCGGTTACCTGTTGCCGTGGGACCAGAAGGCGTACTGGGCCACGGCAGTGGGCACCAGCATCGCAGGCACCACACCGGTCATCGGCTCGGCGTTGGTCGCCATCCTCCGCGGCGGCGGCGAGCTCGGCGCCGCCACCCTGAGCCGCTTCTACGCCTTTCACGTGTTGTTGCTGCCGGCCCTGCTCGGGATCGTCGTCCTCCTGCATCTCGCACTGGTGATCAAGCAGGGGATTGCGCC
>JBDTTN010000405.1:0-3331 GCA_039930625.1 Gemmatimonadota bacterium
TTCTTCGTCATGGAGTACGTCGAAGGGTCGCCCATCACGACGTACTGCGAGGCCAGCCGCCTGACCGTCGAACAGCGCCTCCGCCTGTTCCGCCAGGTCTTCGCCGCCGTCGAGCACGCTCACGGCAAGCTGATCATTCATCGCGACCTCAAACCGGCCAACATCCTGGTGGGAAACGATGGCAGCGTCAAGCTGCTCGACTTCGGCGTGGCCAAACTGCTCGGCGCCCAGGATGGGGACGAGCTGACCACCATCGGGAACAACCGGCTGTGCACTCCGGAGTACGCCAGCCCGGAGCAACTGCGTGATGAGCCGATCTCCGCCGCCAGCGATGTCTATGCCCTCGGCGTGGTCCTGTTCGAGGTGCTCGCGGGCCGGCGCCCCTATGACGTGGCGAGCCGGTCACCGGTCGCCGCCCTGCGCGCAGCCGAAGCTGATGCGGTCCGCCTCGAGGCGGTCGGCGGCGAAGTCGATGAAATCCTGCGCAAGGCGATGCGGGCGGACCCGGCGGTACGCTACCACTCGGTCGAACAATTCGATGGCGATGTACGGCGCTACCTCGCCGGTCTGCCTATCTCGGCACGGCCCGACAGCCTTGGGTACCGGACCGGGAAATTCATCCGGCGGCACCTGGCGGGGCTCACCGCCGCGATCGCGGTCACCGGGGCGGTGATCACGGCGGCGATCTTCCTGCTGGTCCAGACGCGTCGTGCCTCGGAAGCGCGCAGCTGGGAGTCGACCGTCGACGTCGCTGCGGGGCTTCAGGAACTTGCCTCGATGAAGACGGGGAGCGCCGGCCTCCTCGAGTCCGACGCCCTCCTCCGGCAGGCCAACACGCTGTGCCGCACCCAGCCGCGCCGGGCCGACCTGTCGCCCACCTGCGCCCTCGTGATGCACGACCTTGGGGTGAGCGCGCGCTGGCGGGGTGATCTCGCTGTCGCCGACTCGCTGTTGCGGCGCGTCCTGCAGATCGCGCGGGGGTTTCCGGGAATCAAACCGGTGCTGCTTGCCGGGATCGCGTCCGATCTGGCCCAGGTGCGAGACGCTGCGGGTGACTACGCGGAAGCCGAGCAGCTCTACCGTGAGTCATCGGACCTCTTTGCCCGGGATGGCGCGGACCTGTCGGTGAAACGGTTTGACATGCTGGGCTGGTTCGCTCTCTGCCTCGAGCGGCAGGGCCGGTTCTCGGAAGCGGATTCCCTGGTGCAGATCGAGCTGCCGAGCACCCGGGGATTCACCCAGGGTGTCGTGCTGATGCACCTGGCGTGGATCCATGCGCAGCAACACCGGCTGGACCTGGCCCGGGACGAGTCTCGGCGCGCCCGCGTCCTGGCCGGCAGCGTGGTCGCCGATACCGGTGCATTGCTGTATGTCAAATACACCGGTGTCATCGGCGCGTTGCTGCTCAAGCTGGGGGATGTGGACGGCGCAATCGCCCAGCTCCAGGATGTCATGACCGTCGCCTCCCGCCGCTATGCCGCGGACGATCCCCGCCTGGCCGAAGTCCAGCAGGCCCTGGGCGACGCGTGGCTGGCGAAGCAGCGGCCGGACTCCGCCGGCCCCCTGCTCGCCGCCGCCGCCGGCACCTTTCAGCGCCGGTTCGGACCCACCCACCCACAGACCATCGCGGCCCTGCACGACCTGGAGCACGCTCGCCGGTAACTCTCTTGGCCCCTCCCGCAGCGATTTGGTGCCACTACCGGTATGAGCGTCCGCGTTCGACCGGTCCCCCCACGGGGTGCCGCCTCCTTTCTACTGCCGAGGTGTGTCATGAGAAGTGCCCTTTCCGTAAGGCTGCTGTCCGTGGCTCTGGTGCTCGCGGGTACCGCAGCGCCGGCCGCCCTCCTGGGCCAGTCCGGGGCCAGGAGCAGCGGGATCACCAGTGACGCCGCGGTCGCCCTCCGGCTCAGCACGCTGGGCGTTGGGTTCGAGGTCGGAAAGCTGCTCACGGACCATCTGTCGGCACGGGTCGGCATCAATTTCGGGAGCTTGAGCAGGACCGGGAAACAGCAGACCGACATCACCTACGACGTGCATCTCAAGCTGAAGGCTTTTGAGGCGCTGGTGGACTTCTACCCGTCCAAGCGCGGTGTCCTGCATTTCACTGCAGGGCTGCTCACCAACCCGGTGACCATTACCGGCGACGGCCAGCCCTCCGCGGGTGGCACCTTCACCATCAACAATCACACCTATACCAGTGCGCAGGTGGGCAAGCTGCGCGCGACCGGGAAATTCCCCGGGGCGTCGCCCTATGTCGGTCTCGGGTTTGGCACGCCGGCCAATCGGGGTGGTCGCGTCACGTTCCTGTTCGATCTCGGCGTGGGGATCGGTAAGCCGACCCTGAGCCTCACGTCCACGGGGGCAGCCAGCGACCCCACGCTCCAGGCGGACCTCGATGTGCAGCGGGACAAGACCCAGAAGGACCTGGATAAGGTGCCGGTGTATCCGGTGCTCTCACTCGGGGTGGCGGTCCACTTCTGAGCTGACACCGGGGAGCTGGGTACGGGTTTTCGGAGCCGGCCTGAAATCGAAGGCTGCCGCGAACTTGGCCGCGGCCAGGAGGAGAAAGCCGTCCTGGGGCGGGAGAATGGGATGTACAGAGCCGCGCCGGGGTGGGCAGCGTCCAGCGATCACGTGCCGCTCGTGAGCGGCATTCTCCCGCCTGGGCGCGCTCGCGTGATCCCTGAACCGTGCATGGCGGCAGCTCCATCCGCGAGACCCTTGCCTCCCGCACCTCCGCCGCGCACTCTAACGTCATGCACTTTCTGCCTTTCCTCGCCGTCCTCACCGGGGCGGCGAGCCACTCCAGCTCGGCCCGGCCCGCTCCTCCCGTCGAATGCCCCCGCCTGGCCGCAAGCGGTGGCAGTACCGATCTCTACTGCATACACCTCATTGCCGCTCCGGGATTCTCCGCCTCCGGCTCGGTCGAACTGAGCTGGACGGGAGGACCGTACACCGTCGGCGTCAGGCCGGACGGCACCCATCAGTGGCAACTGCGCTTTTCGCTCCAGGATCTGCCTGACTCACTGCTCCACGGCCGGCGACCGGGCTTCCTGGCCTGGGCCGTCCCTCCCTCGATGGCGCAGGTGATCCGGCTCGGCGTGGTGCACGCCGGCGACACGGACCTCGGCCCGATGGCACTGGACCGGTTCCTTATCCTCATCAGCGCAGAGCCTGACACCACGGTGCGGGAGTGGCGCGGCCGTATCATCGTGCGGGGCGAGTCGGCCAGCAATCGGCTCCGGCCCGCCGATAACTACCAGTTCTTCCTCGGCGTCGCCGGTGACCGTGCCCCGGCTGGCATGCACGATCATCATGCGATGCCTTCCGA
>JBDTTN010000406.1:0-3320 GCA_039930625.1 Gemmatimonadota bacterium
CTCGGTCCACCGATTCCCCAAAGACCCGGCTGTCCGGCCGGGCGAAGTAGACCAGCTCGAAGATGCAGCGGCTCTCGGGCCGCGCCTTGAGCCGTGGCAATTCGGTGATCTGGCCATCCTCGATTCGCAGAAACTGCCCCGGCTGCAGCTCGCAGACCATCGAGGCGCCGACCAGGTCGAGTGCGCAAGTCTCGGAAGCGACGATGACCCCGCCGGCGATGCGGCCCAGCACCAGCGGGCGGAAGCCACGCGGATCCACCACTGCGTAGATGGCGCGGCCCGCACCCACCAGGAGGGTGAACGCCCCCTCGCACTTCTCCAGGGCATCCCGAATCTGGCCTTCAAGAGTGGGTTGCCGCGATCGGGCGATGAGATGGAGAATGACTTCAGTATCGGCGGTCGTATCAAAGAGCGCACCCTCCTCCTCCAGCTCATGCTTGAGGGCGGGGGCGTTGGTCAGATTGCCGTTGTGCGCAATCGACAGCGGCACGCCACGCAGGTCCTTGAGGAGTGGCTGGGCGTTGGTGAGAATTGATCCCCCGGCGGTGGAGTAACGGGTGTGGCCCACCGCCACATCTCCGAAGAGCTTCGAGAGGTTGGTCTCGTTGAAGTTCTCCGAGACCAGCCCCATCCCCCGATGGGAGCGGGCCTGCCCGTGCTCGTCGACCGCGACGATGCCCGCGCTCTCCTGCCCACGGTGCTGCAGGGCATAGAGGCCGAGGTAGGTGAGCCGCGCCGCGTCCGGAACGCCGGAAACTCCAAAGACTCCGCACATACGTTCTATCCTCTCATGGGAACCGCGGCTCATGGGCGACCGGCCGGCCGCCCCTAAACCGCTGCCCGATCCTCTGCTACATGACTCATCCGCCGCGGGATCGCGGTGAGGTACGTCTCACGCAGGCCGCCCACCTGCCATTCGTACCGGCCGCTGCCGGTGACCAGCACCAGGTTGCCATTCGCCGGTCCCACCGTTCCGGCCGCGAACACCGGTACCCCAAGCCGCTTTGCGAGGCCCATGACGCCGGCTTCGTTTGCCCCCGTACAGGAGATCACCACTCGGCCCTGGTCCTCACCATAGAGCAGCGCGACGTCGTCCGCCGCAGTGCCGTAGCCGCGCAGTGAAAGCTCGGCGCCGAACCAGCTCGTCGCGTAGGGCCCGCCCATCGCTGCTTCCGCGACCGCCACCGCGAGCCCGCCGGTGGAGCAGTCGTGGGCCGAACGAAGCAGCTTCCCCTTCGCCGCCTCGATCAGGCACTGCTGCAGCGCCGTCTCCGCCTTGAGGTCTACCGGCCCCGGTGTCCCCCCCGTGAAATCTCGCACATGTGTCCAGTAGGCCGAGCCCCCCAGCACACCCGTGGTCGCGCCGAGGATGAGAATCCGGTCGCCGGGCGCCTGGAAGTGGCTGCCGACCTTCTGGTCCAGCCGCTGCAGCAGGCCGACCATGCCCACCGTCGGCGTAGGGTCGATCGCGCCGGTGGGGCTCTGATTGTAGAAACTCACATTGCCGCCGGTGACTGGCGTGTTGAAGGCGACGCAGGCATCGGAGATACCGCGACACGCCTCACGGAACTGGAAGAAGACCTCGGGACGCTCCGGATTGCCGAAGTTGAGGCAATCGGTGATGCCGAGCGGGGTGGCGCCAGTGCAGGCGATGTTCCGCGCCGCCTCCGCGACGGTCGCCTTGCCGCCCTCGTACGGATCCAGTGCCAGCAGGCGGCTGTTGCAGTCCACCGTAACTGCCAGCCCGAAATCGGTGTCCCCGACTCGCAGCACGCCGGCATCGCCGCCGGGGCCAATGAGCGTGGCGGCCTGCACCGTCGAGTCGTACTGCTCGAAGACCCAGCGCTTGCTCGCGATGCTCGGTTCATCGAGCAGCAGCGCGAGCGCACCGGTGACATCGGCGCGGGGCGCCGCCGCAGGCTTCATGGTCCGCAGCTTTGCGACGGCGGGCGACTCGGCGGCCTCCGGGAAATAGATCGGCGCGTCGTCCACCAGCCGCTGGCCCGGAATCTCGGCGACCGTCACGCCATGGTGCCGGATGCGGAAGAGGCCGTCGTCGGTGACTCGGCCAACCGGCGTGGCTCGCAGCTCCCACTTTTCGCAGACCGCCTGGATCTCCGCCACACGATATGGCTCCGCGACGACCAGCATCCGTTCCTGGGTCTCGCTCAGCATGATCTCGTACGGCGTCATGTTGGCTTCTCGGGTGGGGACCTTGTCGGTCTCCATCTCGACCCCCACGCCGCCGCGGGCCGCCATTTCCGCCGAGGAGCTGGTGAGTCCGGCCGCACCCATGTCCTGAATCGCGACCACGAGCTGCTTCTCGATCAGCTCGAGCGTCGCCTCGAGCAGCAGTTTCTCGGTGAACGGATCGCCGACCTGCACCTGCGGCCGCCGCGCCTCGCTCTTCTCGGAGAGATCCTCCGAGGCGAAACTCGCGCCGTGGATGCCGTCGCGGCCGGTGCTCGAGCCCATCGCAAGGATGATGTTGCCGACGCCGTGCGCCTTGGCAAGGGTGAGGTCCTTCTCGCGCAGCAGCCCCACGCACATGGCATTCACCAGCGGATTGCCGCTGTAGCCTGGGGCGAAGTCCACTTCGCCACCCAGCGTCGGTACACCGACGCAGTTGCCGTAGTCGCCGACACCCTTCACCACGCCGGCGAAGAGGTAGCGGTTGCGCGGCGAGTCGAGTGGCCCGAACCGAAGACTGTTGAGCACCGCCACCGGGCGGGCGCCCATCGTGAACACGTCGCGGAGGATGCCGCCCACCCCGGTAGCCGCGCCCTGATACGGCTCCACCGCGGAGGGGTGATTGTGTGACTCGATCTTGAACGCGACAGCCCACCCTTCGGGGAGTCGCAACACACCGGCATTCTCTCCCGGGCCCTGCACCACCTGCGGTCCCTGGGTAGGGAACTTCTTGAGGATCGGCTTGGAGTGCTTGTAAGAGCAGTGCTCCGACCAGAGCGCGCTGAAGATGCCCAACTCGGTGAGCGTCGGCTCGCGTCCGAGCAACTCGAGAATCTTGCCGTGCTCGAACGGGGTGAGGTTGTGCTCCTTCACGACTTCCGGCGTGACAGGACGCTCGCCGGGAAAGGGAAACGCCTGGGTCACTTCTTCCCCTTCAGGCTGCCCATGAAGTCGCCCAGCGCCCGGCCGAGGAGCCCGGTGTCCTCGTGCTTGAGCAGGGCATCGAGTTCTCCCGCATCGAGCCACAGCCCATGGCATTCCGGGCAGCGATCTACCTGGACCCGATGGAATTCCTCGGTCACCAGCGAGCCGCCGCACTTGGGGCAGCGCATGTAGTGGCTCTTCCGTTC
>JBDTTN010000407.1:0-3317 GCA_039930625.1 Gemmatimonadota bacterium
CGAGTGCAATGAGCCAACCCCGCGTCCGCATCCCGTATCTGCCGCCCAGAATCGAGGGCCTAGCGGCCCTGGCCACCAACCTCTGGTGGAGCTGGTCCACCGATGCGAGAGCCGTCTTCCGCGGAATTGACGAGCCGCTCTGGCATCTCACCAAGCACAATCCGCTGGAGCTGCTGCGCCGGGTGGATCCGGCGCGCCTGGCTGGCTGCGCCATCGATCCCGGCTTCCTGGTGCTCTACGATCGGGTGATGGACGCCGCGAGCCGGGCGCTGCACAGCCCCAACACCTGGTACCAGTCCCACTACCCCGAGCTCACCCGACCGGTCGCCTACTTCTGCGCCGAATTCGGACTGCACAACTCGGTGCCGATCTATTCCGGCGGACTCGGCATCCTCGCCGGCGATCACCTCAAGTCCGCCTCCGACCTCGGCCTGCCGCTGGTCGGCGTCGGACTGTTCTACATGAAGGGGTACTTCGACCAGCGGCTGCGCATCGACGGGTGGCAGGAGGACAGTGATGTCCGCTTTGACATCGAATCGACGCCGTTGGAGCGGGTGACCGGTCCCGCGGGCGAGCCCTACCTGACAGTGGTCAACACCTTCGGGCGGCCGGTACATGTCGGCGCCTGGCGGATGGACGTCGGGCGCGTTCCAGTCTACCTGCTCGACACCAACCTGGAGCAGAACGATCTCGCGGAGCGGGATCTCTCCGCCAAGCTGTACGCCGGCGGCCCGGACATGCGGCTCCGGCAGGAGTGGATTCTCGGCGTCGGCGGCGTGCGCGTGCTGCGGGCGGTCGGTGTCGATCCCGCCGCCTGGCATGCCAACGAGGGGCACGCCGCGTTCATGCTGATCGAGCGCCTGCGCGAGCTCACCACCAAGGGCATGAGCTACGCGGATGCGGTGGCCGAGGTCCGCACGCGCAGCGTCTTCACCACCCATACACCCGTCCCCGCGGGCCACGATCGCTTCGACACCAGCCAGGTGCTCGCCTGCGCCGGGCCCGTATGGGAAGATCTCGGGGTAACGTCGGCGGAGTTCCTGCGAATCGGCAGTCACCCCGAGGACGAGCATCCGCTGTTTCACATGACGGCGACCGCCATCCGGCTCTCCGGACGGGTCAACGGCGTCGCGAAGAAGCACGGCGAAGTCTCGCGTGAGATCTGGTCGGAGCTGTGGCCCGGCCTCAAGCCCGAGGATGTACCGATCGGCGCCGTCACCAATGGCGTTCACCTGCCGACATGGATGGCGAGCCGCATGCTCCACCTGCTCGACCGGCACCTCGGCGAGGGCTGGCCGGAGCAGGTGGATCGCCCCGGCTTCTGGGACGCGGTGCTCACGCTCGACGACGCCGAGCTGTGGGCACTCCACATGGAAATGAAGCGCGGCCTGTTGACCTTCATCCGGGAAGAGGCGCGCCGCCGCTGGGCCGACCGCTGGAAGGAAGCCGCGCACGTCGTGGGGGCGGGGACACTGATCAGTCCCGATGCGCTGGTGATCGGCTTCGCGCGGCGCTTCGCGACCTACAAGCGCGCCGCCCTGCTGTTCAGCGATTTCGACCGGTTGCACGACCTGCTGGTGAATCCCTGGCGCCCGGTGCAGATCATCTTCGCCGGCAAGGCGCACCCCGAGGACGGGCCCGGCAAGGAGGTGCTGCAGCGGGTCTATACCTTCACTCGCGATCCGCGTCTCGAGGGACGGGTGGCGTTCATCGAGGACTATGAGATGCACCTCGCCCATCGGCTGGTGCAGGGCGTGGATCTCTGGCTCAACGTCCCGCGGGTACCGCTCGAGGCCTGTGGCACCAGCGGCATGAAGGCAGCCCTGAATGGGGTGCCCCAGCTCTCCACTCTGGACGGATGGTGGGCGGAGGGCTACATGGGTCAGAACGGATGGGCGATCCCGCCGGTGCAGCCGGGCGAGGATGCCGACGAGGCCGATGGCGAGCGACTGTACGACCTGCTGGAACAGCAGATCGTGCCGATGTACTACAAGCGCGATGCCCGCGGGCTGCCGGTCGAGTGGCTGCAGCGGATGAAGCATGCCCTGAAGCAGTCCGGCGAACACTTCAGCGGTCGGCGGATGGTGCAGGACTACGTCAACGGCTACTACGCTCCGGCGATGCGAGGGGAGGCCCCATCGAGTGTCTCACCGCTCTGAAGGGCGTCACACCGGCGAACATCGTGCGAGCGACGCGGGCCTCGGATCCAGCGATGGCGCGCCCGTCGGCATCGTGCATCTGGCAGCCGAATACGGCTGGCTCGCGCGGACCGGCGGCCTGGCCGAGGCGGTCGCAGGCATCTCCGCGACCCAGGCGGCGGCCGGGATTCCGGTCGCCGTAGTGATCCCCCTGCACCGTTCGGTGCGGAGCGCCGCGCCGGGACTGGAACGCGTCGCCGGACCGTTCCAGGTGCAGGTCGGTCCCCGCAGTGAAGAGGCGCGGCTCTTCCGCATTCCGACCGAGCCGGGCAAGCCCAAGATCTACTGCATCGAGCATCCCTACTTCGACCGGGCGGGGCTGTATGGGGAATCGGGGATGGACTATCCCGACAACCTGCAGCGCTGGGCATTCTTCTGCCGAGCGGCGCTGGAGCAGCTGCCGAGAATCACCCGCTCCCCCTGTATCCTGCACTGCCACGACTGGCACACCGCGCTGGCGCCGATCTACCTGCGTACCTATCACAGGGACCAGCCGTTCGCCCGCGGTATCCGCACTGTGATGACGGTGCACAACGCCGGATTCCAGGGCCACTTCCCGGCCAGCGGCATGCCGGAGATCGGCCTGCCCTGGGAGCTGTACAACTTCGAGCAGCTCGAGTGGCACGACCAGCTCAACCTGCTGAAGGGCGGGCTCAAGTTCACCGACGCGGCGACCACCGTCAGCCCGACGCACGCGCATGAGCTGCGGACGCCGGTGGGCGGCTTCGGACTGCATGACGTCTTCCTCTGGTTAGGCGACCGCTTCACCGGCATTGTGAACGGCATCGACATGGAGGAGTGGAACCCCGCGACCGACAGCCACGTCACCGCGACCTACTCGACCGCCGACCTGAACGGCAAGTGGCGCTGCAAGGCGGCACTGCAGCGCAGCTTCGGCCTGCCGCAGCGGCGCCGGATTCCGCTCTTCGCGATGACTGCGCGGATGACGCACCAGAAGGGGCTCGAGCTGATCACCGGCGAGTACACCCTCTTCATGCTCGAGGCCCAGTTCATCTTCCTCGGGACCGGCGAGCCGAAGTACGAGGCGATGCTCAAGATGTATGAGGCCCGCTGGCCCGACCGGATCAGCGTGCACCTCGGCTTCTCCGAGCGGCTGGA
>JBDTTN010000408.1:0-3315 GCA_039930625.1 Gemmatimonadota bacterium
GCCCGAAGCAATCCCCCAAACTCCGATCGGAGGGTGGGGGATTGCTTCGGCCCCTTCCTCGCCGCCCGGTCGCCGCTTCGCGGCTCCCACTGGCGGCTCGGTCGAGGGCCTCGCAATGACTGGCCCGGTGTGGACCGCCGCGGTGACGGCATGACTCGCCTCTACTTCACCACCCGCGTCCTCAAGCCCATCGGCTTCATCGCGGCGCTCGGCCCCCTCGCCTGGCTGCTCTGGGCCGGGTTCGGCGGCGGCGACATCGGCGCCGATCCGATCAAGACCATCCAGGTCACCACTGGCCTCTCGACGCTGGTGTTCCTGCTCCTCAGCCTCAGCGTCACTCCGATCCGCCGCTTCTTTCACTATGGCGAGCTGATCCGGGTCCGCCGCATGCTTGGCCTCTTCGCCTTCTTCTACGTCCTGCTGCACGCGGTGACCTACTTCGTCTTCGACCAGTCGCTCGACCCCGGCCTGATCTGGGCAGATACCATCAAGCATCCTCGTATCGCCGTCGGCTTCATCGCCTTTCTCATGCTCATCCCCCTGACCATCACCTCCACCGACGCGATGGTGCGCCGACTCGGAAAGAAATGGGGCAGGCTGCACCAGCTGGTCTACGCCGCGACGGTGCTGGGCATCCTGCACTACCTGATGGTGCAGAAGCTCGACCTGAGGAAGGGCCTGATCTACGCCGTGATCTTCGCGGGCCTGATGCTGCTGCGGATCCCGCGGCGGGTGGGGGTGAGGGGGAAGGTGGCTACCTGAGATCTTGAGGCGGTTAGGCGGTTGGTGATTAGGCGGCTCGGCGCGAGGTTGTTGCCGCTGTCGTTCCAGCGATAGTCTATTCCCCGAGCGTCGTCTAACCGCCCAACCGCCCAACCGCCCAACCGCCTACTCGCCCAATCGCCCAATCGCCCGACCGCCTGTCCCCCATTCCCACCCCGGGGCGGGGTCGCTACTTTCCCGTCTCAAGATGACATCGCGCTCGACCCTCCTCGACGAACGGGCGATCGCCCGGGCTCTCACCCGCATGGCTTCCGAATTACTGGAACAGTGCCACGGCACGACCGACGTCATGCTCGTCGGCATCCAGCGCCGCGGTGTCGAGCTGGCCCAGCGGCTCGCCAAGCTGGTCGAAGGCCTCGAAGGTCGCCCCATCCCCACCGGCAAGCTCGACATCACCCTCTATCGCGACGACCTGCAGGTGGTCGGCTCCCGCCCGGTCATTGGGGAGACCCACCTGCCATCCGATCTCGACGGCCACACCGTGGTGATCGTGGACGACGTGCTTTACACCGGCCGGACCATCCGCGCCGCCCTCGACGAGCTCGCCGACTTCGGCCGGCCCAGCCGGATCCTGCTCTGCGTCCTGGTGGACCGGGGCGGGCGGGAGCTGCCCATTCAGCCGGACATCGTCGGCCTCAGGCAGCCCACCGGCCCCAAGGAGCGGGTGGACGTCCTCGTGAAGGAGCTGGACGGCCGGGATGCCGTCGAGCTGGTCCGGAGCGACTCATGACCGTGCCCAGGCTCGGCAAGGACCTGGTCGGGCTCGAGCACCTCTCCGCCGAGCAGCTCCGACTGATCCTTGATACGGCGGAGCACTTCAAGGAAGTGAGCGAGCGGCCGATCAAGAAGGTTCCGGCGCTCCGCGGCAAGACCATCGTCAATCTCTTCTACGAAGCCTCCACCCGGACCCGGATCTCCTTCGAGTTCGCCGAGAAGCGGCTCTCCGCCGACACCGTGAACGTGGCTTCCGGCGCCAGCTCCATCTCCAAGGGAGAAACCCTCGTAGACACGGCGCGGAACCTCGAGGCGATGCGGATCGACATGGTGGTCATCCGGCATCACTCCTCCGGCTCCGCCGAGTTCCTCGGCAAACGCATCCGCTCCAACGTGGTCAACGCCGGCGATGGCAAGCACGAGCACCCCACCCAGGGGCTGCTCGACATCCTGACACTGCGCGATCGCTTCGGCAAGATCGAAGGGCTCAAGGTGGCCATCTGCGGCGATGTGCTGCACAGCCGGGTGGCGCGGAGCAACATCTGGGGGCTCAAGAAGCTCGGCGCCGAGGTGGCGGTGTGCGGCCCGCACAGCCTGATGCCCCGTGGAATCAAGGAACTGGGCGTCGAGGTGATCCCACGGATCGACGATGCCATCGCCTGGGCCGATGCCCTGAACGTCCTCCGGCTGCAACTGGAGCGGATGACCGGCGGCTTCATTCCCTCCCTGCGGGAGTACAATCGGGTCTTCGGGGTCACCCGCGAGCGGCTGGAGCGGTCCAGGAAGGATCTGGTGATCATGCACCCCGGCCCGATGAACCGCGGGGTGGAGATCGACAGCGACGTGGCCGACGGCCCGTACAGCCTGATCCTTCCCCAGGTCACCAACGGCGTCGCAGTCCGGATGGCGGTGCTCTACCTGCTCGCCGGCGGCACCCCCGATACTCAGCACACCGGAGGCAGCGAGTGACGCGCCCGATACTCATCAAGGGTGGCCGGGTGATCGACCCGTCCCGCCGCACCGACGGCGTGGCGGATGTCTACCTCGTCGATGGCCGGGTGGGTTCGGTGGGGATCAACATCACCGGCGAGGATGGCTGCCTGGTTATCGATGCCAGGGGCAAGGTGGTCACCCCGGGGCTGATCGATCTGCACGTCCATCTGCGGGAGCCGGGCTTCGAGGACCTCGAGACTGTCGCAACCGGTGCGATGGCCGCGGCCGCCGGCGGATTCACCGCCGTCTGCGCCATGCCGAACACCGACCCGCCGCTCGACAACCAGGGCGCGATCGGGTTCGTGATCGCCCAGGCCCAGAAGGCGGGCAAGGCGCGGGTCTATCCCATCGGGACGATCTCGGTAGGGCAGAAGGGCGAGAAGCTGTCGGAGTTCGGCGAGCTGATGAGTGCGGGTGCGGTGGCGGTGAGCGACGACGGCAAGCCCGTCATGTCGAGCCACATCATGCGCACGGCGATGGAGTATGCCAGGACCTTCGGCATTCCAGTGGCGGACCACTGCGAGGAGATCACCCTCGCGCACGCCGGCGCGATGCACGAAGGGATCGTCGCCACCAAGCTGGGCCTCACCGGGATCCCCTCGGCCGCCGAAGAAATCCATGTCGCGCGCGACATCATCCTGTCCGAGCTGACCGGCGCGCACATCCATCTCTGCCACATGAGCACCCGCGGCTCGGTCTCGCTGATCCGCCGTGCCAAGGACATGGGCCTCCGGGTGACCGCCGAGGTGACACCGCATCACTTCACGCTCACCCACGAAGCCTGTCTCGGCTACAACACCAACGCCAAGATGAATCCGCCGCTCC
>JBDTTN010000409.1:0-3310 GCA_039930625.1 Gemmatimonadota bacterium
CCAACTGACGTAAGCCTCAGCGCCTTCCTCAAGACGGTCGGCGACGCCGAACTTCGTCGGGACGCCCGCGCCGTGGCGGCGATGATGGGTGCGGCGACCGGTGCTCGCGCAGTCATGTGGGGGACTTCGATTGTCGGCTACGGTCGGCACGCCATCACCGGCTCCGCGGGGCGCGCCGCGGAGTGGCCCATCATAGCCTTTGCGCCCCGCGGAACCGGTCTGGTGCTCTACCTCAACTGCGGCGGGCCGCGCGATCCGCTGCTCCGGCAACTCGGCAAGCACAAGATGGGGAAGTGCTGCCTGTACATACGGCGCCTGACGGACGTGCACCTTCCCATCCTGCGCCGATTGATTGCGGCGTCGGTGCGGTCTACCGCGCGCAGCTGACGCGCCGCTGATGCACTGCCTGTCAGGGCACAGAAGCCGCAATCGCATCGAGGCCATGACTTCACGCACTCTCGCGGCCGCAGCTGTCTTCGCCCTGCTGCCGGTCCCACGGCTCCTCTCGGCCCAGTACCAATCGGACGCCTTCGCCACCTACAGAGAATCTCGCGGAGAGCTGGATCAATGCAGACACGCACACTCGGCAGCAGCGGCCTGACCGTCTCCGCACTGGGACTCGGCTGCATGGGAATGAGCCACGGCTACGGTCCTCCCGGCAACAAGCAGGACATGATCGCCGTGATCCGGGCGGCCGTCGAGCGCGGGGTCACCTTCTTCGACACGGCCGAGGTCTATGGTCCGTACACCAATGAGGATCTTGTTGGTGAGGCGCTAGCTCCCTTTCGCGGCAAGGTGGTGATCGCCACCAAGTTCGGCTTCAAGCTCAGCCCCGCAGGGGAGCAGCAGGGTCAGGATAGCCGGCCGGCGCACATCAGGGAGGTCGCCGAGGCCTCACTTAAGCGGCTGAGGGTGGATGTCATCGACCTCTTCTATCAGCACCGGGTGGACTCGGAGGTGCCGATCGAGGAGGTGGCAGGGACCGTGAAGCAGCTGATCCAGGAAGGGAAGGTGAAGCACTTCGGCCTCTCGGAAGCGGGTGCGCACACCATCCGTCGCGCGCATGCCGTTCAGCCGGTCACGGCACTTCAGAGCGAATACTCGCTGTGGTGGAGGCGCCCCGAGGTGGACGTGCTGCCGACTCTCGAGGAGCTCGGGATCGGGTTCGTGCCCTTCAGTCCGCTGGGGAGAGGCTTCCTCACCGGGAAGATCGACGAGAACACGACGTTCGACAGCCACGACTTCCGCAATATCGTCCCGCGCTTTTTGCCGGAGAATCGCAAGGCGAATCAGGGGCTGGTCGATCTGCTCGCCACGATCGGCAAGCGGAAGCAGCTGACCCCGGCACAGATCGCGCTCGCCTGGCTCCTGGCGCAGAAGCCGTGGATCGTTCCGATCCCGGGGACCACCAAGCTGCACCGTCTGGAGGAGAACATCGCAGCCGCTGCCGTTGAGCTTACCGCCGCCGATCTCCGCGAGATCGAGGACGCCGCTTCGAGGATTGCGGTGGCCGGGGCTCGGTACCCCGAAGAGCTGGAGCGGAAGACCGGAATATGAGCCCCGCCCCCCGCTTCCTGATCCGCGGCAGCGGGTTTCTCTGCCTGACCATGCTGACGGCCTGTTCTTCCTCGGCCCCACCAGTCGCCAGAGTGCGAGTAGTGGCTCGCGACTACTCCTTCGGAGTACCAGCATCGCTGCCGGCGGGAGAGACGTACTTCCAGCTGGTCAATGAAGGCACCGTCCGCCACGAGATCCAGCTCTACCGCTTCAGGCCCGGAGTGACCCGGGATTCGGCCTTGCACCTGATCGCGTCGGATGATTTCCCGGACTCGGTCGTCGATGTGGATGGCGGGGTCCTGATCTCCGGCCCGAACGACTCTGCGGTGCAGCAACTGGTGGCTCCACTCCACTCGGGTGACGTGTACGGGCTGGAATGCGCCTTCCGGAATGGTTCAGGTCAGCCGGTGCACAGCAAGCTGGGGATGTTCAGCGTCTTCGAGGTGAAGTAGTCAGGGCGCGCCGCCTGACCCTTGGCACCGATGCCCCTTACCCGCAGCCTGGACGCTCCAGTTCGAGCGGGGGCTGTGCCCGGTGACTCCATATCTCATGGTGGCCGCCGCCGGCGGGGGCGTGGCACTCTGGTTCGTCGATCGGCGCTGAGACCTTCCGCGCTTTTCTCCAGGCGCGCGATGTCGAGGATGCAGCCTCGGGGCCAGGCCGAGCCGCGGATGGCCGCCTGCTCCTCATTTGACCAGAAGTCCGCGGAGGACTCTGTGGTGCGCTTGGTCGCCTGGAACTGCTGCGGTGGGCCGCTCGAGCGGAAGCTCGCCGCGCTGGAGACGCTCGCGCCTGATATTGCGGTCATCCCCGAATGCCCGCGACTGCCGCCGTCCCGCGGCAGAATTTTCTGGATCGGAAGCAACCCCCGCAAGGGCCTCGGCGTCGTGGCCAGGCCGCCGTGGCGCATCTACCGAGCCACCAGCCGGCGTGATCTGCCGAGTTACATTTACCCGCTTCGAGTGTCGGGCCCGGAGTCGTTCCTCCTCTGGGCGGTCTGGGCCTGCAACATCGGCGCTGATCGCTATGTCCGGGGAATGCATCGCGCTGTTGACTCCTCCCGGCGGCTCTTCCGCTCCGCTCCCAGCGTGATGCTAGGGGATTTCAACTCCAATTCCATCTGGGATCATGAGCACCCTCCCGATCGCAGTCACTCGGCGCTGGTGCAGAAGCTGGCGGCGCTGGGACTCGCCAGCTCCTATCATGCGCTTCACGGCGAGCCGCATGGCGCGGAGAGCCGTCCGACCTTCTTCGAGTATCGCCACGCGCATCGCCCCTATCACATCGACTACTGCTTTCTCCCCGCCTCCTGGTCGAGCAGGATTGCTGGCGTCGCCCTCGGCTCCCACGCGGAGTGGGCGCAGCAGAGCGATCACATGCCCATCATCGTGGACCTGGCGCCTGCGGCGGTGTGAGCATCGGATCGAGCCGGCAGGGCGGGGAGGGGAGCCGGGTCGTGGGCGGTTCGGTGCAACGATCCGGTCGCTGCAATCCATGTGCGGGCCATTGGGTGCATACTTCTCGGAATGAACAACACGCTCCGCACCCTCGACACTGACGGCTACGCTCTCGTCGCCGGCATCTCCCCAGCGGAGGTTGCCAAGATTCTCGATGCCGCCGAATCGCTCCCCGCGGCCGAGCCGGAGGAGGTGCGAGGTGGGTACCGGGACCTCTTTACGCTGCTGCCGGCGGTCAGGGACCTCGCAGGCCACCCGGGGATCCGCCGCTGGCCCGCCGCCGTCCTCGGCCCCGA
>JBDTTN010000410.1:0-3305 GCA_039930625.1 Gemmatimonadota bacterium
ACGGCGTCGTTGTCGGCGAGGCCGATCATCACCACCATGCCGATGAGCGAGACGGTGTTGATGCTCTGCCCGGTGAGCCACAGCACGAAGATGCCGCCGACCCCGGCGAGCGGCACGGTCGTCATCACCAGCAGCGGCGTGCTGAAGGAGGCAAACTCTCCCGCCAGCACCAGGAACATCAGCGCGACGGAGAGGACCGCGACGACGCTCAATTCGGAGAGGGTGCGGCGCTGCTCCAGGTCGGCACCGGCGATCTTCCAGCCGAGCCCGGGCGGCGCGCGCAGCGTGCCGAGGACGCTGTCGATCGCGGTGACGGCGCGGGCGGTGCCGCCCCGCTCCACCGAGGCCTCGATCACCTCGACGGGACGCTGATCGACGCGGACCGCCTCGACCGGATCGCGGACTTCACGTGCGACGACCAGCTGCCCGACGGGAACGCCCTGCACTGTTGCAGCCAGCGCGGTGGCAAGGTCCTCGTTGGCATCGCCGGCGTAGCGCACCCGGATGGGAGTGCGGCGGTCGGTCTCGCGGAGTTCGCTCGCCTTGATACCGCCCAGGCCGCCGGCCACGGCGTTCGCCACTTCATCAATCGAGAGGCCGCGTTCCGCGATGCGGCCGCGCTCGAGCGCCAGCTCGATCACCGGCTGGGTCCCAGCGTAGGCGTCGCGCACATCGGTGAGCTGGGTCAGCACACCGAGCGCGACCCGGGCGCTGTCCGCCCAGCGCGCCGCGTCCCGGCGATCGGGCGCGCTCACCTCGACCCGGATGAGCCGCCCTTCCCGGCCGATGAGGCTGCCGAACTCCGACTGGCCGGCGAGGTCGATGGCAAGCGAACCTGCGGCGAGATCGGGTACCCGGGCACGGAGCCGGTCGGCAAAGGCGCCCGCCCCCTGCCCAGCCGGTACCGGCAGCAGGAGCTGCGCAAAGGCGGCGCCCCCCGGTTCGGCGCCTGACACCAGCTCCTCGTCGGTTGCCGCGCCGATGCGGGTGTAGATGCCGTGGGCGCCGAGCGCGCGGGCGGCGGTTTCGAGCCGAGCCGCCTGGCGCGCGGTCTCCTCGATGGCGGTGCCCTCGGGGAGGCGGAGACTCGCGATCGCGACGCCTTCGTCCACCTGGGGCAGGATCTCGCGCGGGAGCCGAGTGGCGACCCAGGCGGCGAAGACCGTCGAGAGGATCGCGATCGCAAACACCGTCCTCGGCCGATCCAGGCACCACATCATGCCACGCTCGTAGGCCTCGGCGATGTGGTGGCCGAGGGATTCGAGACGGGTGAGGGGTTGCGGCGCGGATGGCCGGGCATTCGGCGCAGGGGTGGCCGGTGTGTTTGCTCCACGCCGCCACACCAGCATCACCGGCATCAGGGTCAGCGCCAACACCAGCGAGGCGGAGAGCGAAGTCACCACCGCGAGGGAGAGATCGCGGAAGAGCGCCGCGGCGAGCCCGCGCACAAAGACGATCGGCCCGAACACCAGCACCGTCGTGAGCGTCCCGGCGATGAGCGGCCCTGCCACCTCGTCCGCCGCCATCGAGGCCGCCTGGAAGCGCTCGACGCCGTCGGCGCTGTAGCGTCCGGTCGCCTCGGCGACGACGATGGCGTTGTCCACCAGCAGACCGACGCCGAGTGCGAGTCCGCCGAGGGAGAGCACGTTGATCGTCACGCCCATGAGCTGCAGGGCGGTGAGCGATACCAGCACCGACAGCGGCACGATGAGGCCGATCGCGAGCGCGGCGCGCCAGTCGCCCAGGAAGAGGAGAATCACCAGCAGCGAGAGGATGCCACCTAACACGATCTCCTGGCCGAGGTTGGCGAGGGCATCGTTGACGAAGCGGGCCTGGGCGGAGACCACGTGCAGGGAGAGGTCGGGAAACTCCTGGCTCAGCGCAGCGACGGCCTCTTCCATTGCGGCGGTGACGGCGACGGTGTTGGAGCCGGCATCCTTGTACACGACGAGCCCGATGCCGGGGACGCCGTCGAGGCGGGTGAGGGTGCGGGGATCCTCGGTGGCGAGCGTGACCGTGCCCAGATCGCGGAGGCGCACGCCGGCGGACGTGGGCGCGGAGGCCCGCCCCACGGGAATGTCCCCGAATTCGTCGATCGAGCGGAGTTCGGTGAGGGCCCGCACCGAGAAGCGGAACTGGCCGCGGCGAATCGTCCCGCCGGTGGCGCTCGCGTTGGCGGCCTGGATGGCGCGGACCACGTCGTCAGGGGTGAGGCCGAGCGTGCGGAGCCTCACGGGATCGAGCGCGACGCGGATCTCGTCGGCGGGGACGCCGGTCACCGCCACGCTGGCGACGCCGTCGAGCTGCTCCAGCCGGCGGGCCAGCACCTGTTCGGCGAGCCGCGCGGTGGAACGGAGATCGCCGGGGCCGGTGACACCTAACACGGCGATGGGGCGCTGGCCGGGGTCGCTGGTGAGGAGGTTGGGGCGTTCGGCCGTCTCGGGGAGCTGCGCACGGGCGTTGTCGAGCCGCTCGCGGACGGTGAGCACCGTCGCCGCCATGTCGGTGCCCCAGGCGAAGCGGGCGGTGGTGGTCACCTCGCCGTTGCGGCTGACGGAGCGGAGCTCTACCAGGCCGGGGGTCGCGGCGATCGCCTCTTCGACCGGCTCCGCCACAAAGCGAGAGGCCTCGGTGGCCGCGGCGCCGGGGTAGGCGGTGCGGATGGTGAGGACGGGCAGGGTGACATCGGGGAGGAGCGAGACCGGGAGGCGGCCGAGCGAGACCAGGCCGAGGAGAACGAGGGCCAGCGTCGCTGCAACGGTGGTGACGGGGCGGCGGAGGGCGGATGCGGCGAGGCTCATCGCGGCCCGACGGCCTCGCGCGCGATCACGGCCTTTCGGCCGCCGCCGTCACCCGTACCGGCGCATCGTGGGTCAGGGTCAGGTGCCCCTCGACCAGCACCGTGTCGCCGACCGCGACCGGGATCTGCCCGGTGCTTGAGTCAGGCAGCACCTCGGTGTCCTGACCGTTGCTGCGGCCGGGGAGGATGTACACCCACTGCGCCCGACCGCCCTTCACCACGAAGACCAGGGGGCGGCCATCGCGCTCGATCACCGCACGAGCCGGCACCAGGATGCGATTGGGGAGCCGGGCGGCTTCCAACCGCAGGTCGGCGTACATGCCCGGACGCAGGAGCGACCGGCCGGTCGCCCCTGCAACAACCACAACGCGTCCGGCGCGGCTCACCGTATCTATCAGCGGAAGGATCGCGGAGATGCGGCCCCGGATCGGTGCGCCGGCGGTTGCTGGTGTCGCGATCATGGCGGTGCCACCCACCCTCACAAAGGGCAGATCGTGCTCCAGCA
>JBDTTN010000411.1:0-3299 GCA_039930625.1 Gemmatimonadota bacterium
CGTCTTGTAGCCCTTCTGCTTGACTGAGCTGAACTTCGGAATCGCGATGGCGGCAAGAATGCCGATGATGACAACCACGATCAGGAGCTCGATGAGGGTAAAGCCCTTTTTGTTGCGCATGGTGTTCCGGGATGGAAGAAAAGGCGGGAAGCGACGTTCGTCGCTCTGGCATACCCAAAGGCAATGCACGGACCGCTCGCAGAAAATTCCCAAGTCGTTGCTGTCCAATCGGTTGCGTTTTCCACAGGCCAAACCGACGAAAAGTAAGTGCTGCATCCTGCCAGACCGCCCGCACAATGCCCGACGCGAAGGGAGACGAAAAAGGGAGACGAAAAAGGGGCCGGATCCATTCCTGGATCCGACCCCTTTCCCTTCACCCAACGGTCTTACTTGTCGCAAACCGGCTCGCCTTCGCCAGCGCCAGCCTTGACCGGGTTCGCCGTCGCGACCGAGATCGCGCAGGTCATGCCCGGGATCTGCGGGTGCGTGACGGTGGCCGACCAGTACGACGTGCTCGGCACGATCGTCGGGACGCCGACGCCGGAGGTCGACGAGAACTTCGACGCCATCTCGGCGAGCGAGCCATAACGGTTCGAATCGGTGAAGAAGGTCTCTTCAGCGGTACGCAGCGACGTCAGGTCAGAGATCGCCTGCGTCTTGTAGCCCTTCTGCTTGACGGAGCTGAACTTCGGAATCGCGATGGCGGCAAGAATGCCGATGATGACGACCACGATCAGAAGCTCGATGAGTGTAAAGCCCTTGCGATTCATATTAGATGCTCCCAGGTGGTGGGCGCCCGAGAGGACGGCCCTGACGAGTCGATGCAGACAGCCACCCCGATCAGGGCAAGCGATGTACCGCGCCCCCCGCCGACAGCCAAGTCGTTCCCCACCTATGCATTGACTCCTCCCGGCCCGGCGGGGCTCTCCGCACTGTTCGGGCAGAATGCCCGGCAGCGGCACTTCACTCGGGGACGGGCTGCTCCTCGTAGCGGGAGAGTTTCCGGTACAAAGTCGAGGGATCGATCCCCAGGACCTCCGCCGCACGGGTCTTGTTGCCGCCCTCCGACTGGAGCACGTACATGATGTACGCCCGCTCGATGACTTCGAGCGTGGGGTTGGGATAGGAGCGTTCGGCGACGAGCGGTTCCTTGCGGCGCCGAGTGATTCGCTCCGGCAGCGCCGAGGGATCGATGAGATCGCCACGGGTGAGCACCCAGGCGTGTTCGAGGGCGTTCTCCAGTTCGCGCACGTTGCCAGGCCAGTCGTAGACCATCACGGCATCCAGGGCTTCCGAGGAGAGGGCTTTCGGCTCGCTGCTGTGTTCGGTGGCCAGGCGCTGCAGGAAGGACTCCACCAGCAGCAGCACGTCCTCCCGCCGCTCCCGCAGCGGGGGCAGGTGGATGGTGATGACGTTGAGCCGGTAGAAGAGGTCGGAGCGGAAGCGGCCGCGGCGCGCCTCCTCCTCGAGATCGCGGTTGGTGGCGGCGATGATGCGCACATCCACTGGGATCGCCTCGGTAGCGCCCACGGGGATCGCCTCGCGCTCCTGCAGCACCCGCAACAGCTTGACCTGAAGTGCCGGCGGCATTTCGCCGACTTCATCGAGAAAGAAACTTCCTCCCCGCGCCGCGGCGAAGAGTCCCTGCTTGTCGCGTACCGCGCCGGTGAAGGACCCCTTCACATGGCCGAAGAGTTCGCTCTCCAGCAGGTTTTCGGGGAGGGCGCCGCAGTTGATCGACAGGAACGGCCCATCGGTCCGGTTGGAGCTGTTATGCAGGTAGCGCGCGATGACTTCCTTGCCGGTGCCGCTTTCGCCCTGAATGAGCACCGTCGAATCGGTCGGTGCGACCTGTTCGGCGAGCTTGAGCGTGTCGAGGAAGCGGCGGGACTTGCCGATCGGCCGGTTCACACCGGCGCGGTCCCGGCGCTTGATCTCCTGCCGCAGGTGCTTGTTCTCGACCTTCACCGCCCGGAATTCACAGGCGCGGCGCAGAATGGCGACCAGCTCGTCGTTGGCGAACGGTTTCTGGATGTAGTAGTAGGCGCCGGCATTCACCGCGGCAATCGCGGTCTGCAGTGACGCCTGCGCGGTCATCAGAATGACCGGCGTCATCGGATCCTGCTCGCGGGCAGCGGTCAGGATATCGAGGCCGGTGACCTGCGGCATCCGGACATCGGTCAAGACGATGTCGTGGGTACCGGCCTTGATGGCCTCGAGTCCCGCTTTGCCACCCTGGGCCGTGATGACGTCGAATCCCTCCTTCTTGAGGAGGATCCTGAGGGTGTCAAGAATCCCGGACTCGTCATCGATGACCAGGACGGATGGTTTCTGATTCATGCCGCTTCCTCCGCCACGCGTCTGGCCGGAAAGAAGATGGTGAAGGTCGTCCCCGCGTCAGGCGCGGAATCCACGAGCACTACGCCGCGATGTGCCTCGACCGCTCGCTGCACGATCGCGAGGCCGAGACCGGTGCCACCGGCGCGGCCGGTGACGAACGGCTGGAAGAGTCGCTCCCGAACATCCTCGGGAATCCCCGGTCCGGTGTCCCGGACCTCGAGGCAGACCGGCTGCTCGATGCTGCAGCCGCCGGGAAGCTCGGACTGCTTGGCCGGCCGGGTCGACACCGAGACCATGGTCGGGCCCCGCGCCGCCTGCACCGCGTTGAGCAGCAGATTCGCGACCACCCGGTGCAACAGGTCCTCATCCCCCTCGAGCACGGTCCGCGATCCCAGTACCCGAATCTCGATGTCGGGGCGGCAGTCCGGATGTTCCCGCACCAGCCGCGCGGCGGCCGTCACGACCGACTGCAGGTCCACCGGGACGAATTCGGTCGCGCGCACCCGCGCGAAGTCCAGGAACTCGGAGAGCAGCCGGCTGAGCCGGTCGCTCTCGCGCACGATCAGCTGCGCAAGATAACGATCGTCCTCGTCGGCATGGGCCGAGCGGGCCAGCTGTTCCACGGAACTGCGGATGGAGGCCAGCGGATTGCGGATCTCGTGCGCCAGCGACGCCGACAGGGCGGCCACCGCCTCCAGCCGCTCCGCCCGCAGGTTCAGCTCGTTGAGCCGCTTGAGATCGGAGATGTCGGTGAAGATGGCGGTGACCGACGGGCGCCCGTCGGCGTCGCGCTCAAACGTGGTGGTGGAGAGTCCGATCGGGAAGATACGGCCGTCCTCATGCAGCACGGTGCCTTCGCCTCGACTCACCTTGCGCCCGTGCCGGATGGCCGCGACCATGGCGGCCCAGAGCTCCGGGGAGCGAAGCTTGAGCTTGTCGAGGACCGGCAGCCCGCTGGC
>JBDTTN010000412.1:0-3290 GCA_039930625.1 Gemmatimonadota bacterium
GAGCAACGCCTACCAGAAGACGTTCGGCGGTGGCCCATCTGACGTGGCGATCTGGAAGATTTCGCCGACCGGGTCGATCCTCGCCGCGACGTATGTTGGCGGCACTGGAGGCGAGGGCCCGGACGGTGCGGGCGTCGACCAGCAGGGGAACTTCTACTTCGTCGGGAACACCTCCTCTCCGAACTTCCCGGTCACCGTCCCCCTGACCGGCCCGGGAGGCGGGCCCGAGGACCTCGTGGGCGTGAAGATGTCTAGCGACCTCTCGCGGCTGCTGTTCAGCGGCCGCTACGGCGGTTCCGGTGACGACGTGGCCCGCTCGGGACTGGTGGACGCGGCGGGCAACTTCTATCTCGTCGGCAACACGGACTCGAACGACTTCCCGACGCTGAACGCCATTCAGGCGAACTACGGCGGAGCGCAGGACGGCGTGATGGTCAAGATCGCTCCGTGAGGCGGGTTGGGGTCGTCGCGCTGCTGTTCCTGCCGGCCTGCGGCGCCGGCGACTCCACCCAGCGACAGGTTACGGATACGACCGCCGTGGTGTTTTCCACTCGCGTCGGCGGACGCGATCGCGAGATGGGTCGTGACATCGTCTCCGACCTCGACGGAAATATCGACGCCGTCGGCAGCACCTCCTCTCCCGATTTTCCGGTCCCCTCCGGCGCCTACGACACCACCCACCACACCGGCGCCAGGAAGAGCGACGGCTGGCTGATGAAGCTCTCCCCCTCGGGGAAGCTCATCTGGTCCAGCTATCTCGGCGGCAGCAACTACGACCGCATCTACGCCGCGGAGATCGATCCGCATGGCGACCTGGTCGTGGCAGTGGCGTCGGCGGGGCGCCGATGACGCCGTCGTTGTCAAATTTCAGCGGCGGCCCTGACAAGCTTCATTTCCCACCGTGGAACATCCTCCCAACAAACATCCCAGCAGCGAACACCGTTCCGACTCCGAGCAGCAGGGCCACCAGTCGCTTCGGGCTGCCGACCAGCTCCCAGGCCCGCTGCCCCAGCGATTCCGCCGGACGGCTAGGCGGGATCTGGTTGATCTCGTGGTAGCGTGACGGGGTGAATTGTCCCGACGACACCGCTGCAACAGTGCGGACATCCAGGGACACCTCAGGGCCCCTGGTGGACACAACCAGGAAATTGTCGAACTGGCTGGAGAGCACCCGACTCGGAATCCGGTTCCGCTGCATGATCATGGGGACACTGTCCTCGATCGAGCTTTGCAGGTATTGAACCCCATCGCGGTTCAAGGCCGAAAACTTCAACGGTCCGTAGTCGCCGCTGAAAACCATCGAGACTCTTCCCGAGGCGAGGAGCGGGTGCACCTCGCGCCACCAGGACGCAGTGTCCGACTCCCACCAGAGCAGATGGTGCATCACCACGAAGGTGTGCCCGGCGCTGTTCGGCTGGGCAAGCTCCCGGCGGAGGAACTCGACCTGCCGCTGGTCGAGGTCCTTGCCCCGGATGTACAGCGCCTTGCCGGTGTCGCCGGGCTCCGGCACCCACCCGCTGGCGAGCAAAAGGAAGCGGTTGCCGCGGATCGTCACCGTCTGGGGCCGAGCGCCATAACGCCGATTCCAGATATCCCGGGTCACGGCATCGTTGATGTCGTGGTTGCCAGGCACCCGGTACACAGGAACGCCCAGCGTCGCGAGCGCCGAGTCGATCTCGGTCCACTCAGCCTCGACGGCGGCGGAATCGGTGTTCCGGTTGTGGTAGTCTCCCCAGATGATGTCCCCCGTGAGGAACACCGCGTCCGGCTTCACCCTGCGGACCTCGGATAGCACTTCCGCGATCTTGTGATTGAGGCCGTGCTCTTCACCGCGCAGATGACCGAGCACGACGAAGGTGACGTCGGAACCGGCCTGGGGTGCGGTGCCGGCGGGCGCCACGATCAGCGAGGCGAGGAGTGAGAGCGTGAGGGTGAGGCGCATCAAAGACCTGCCCTTAGTGACCGCGCGACGCTGATGCCGTCGGGGCCGGCTGGCCGGGGTAGAGGGCGTACCCGCGGAACTCCAGCCGGCCGTGGCGAAGAACGGACAGCCCGGTACTCCGCTGGACGTGACTCACTCCGGGGCGCGGGTCCGCGGTAATGCTGAGCGAGGTGTAGTGCCCCGGCGGCAGCCGCACGATCACGTAGTGGAAGGTGTGCAGGTTACCGGAGAGTTGCAGCCCCCGCGCCACCGCCGCCGCGCGCATCGCCGAGCGCTCGGGTGAAGTATCGTCGTCGGGTCGGAAGGCATGGGTGATCGATCCGCGATCCGAGCCCACGATCACCATGGCAGAATCGACATCGCGGCCCTGGACCTCCAGCACCAGCGTGGCCGAGTCCGGCCCGGCGATCTGCCAGTCCACCTGCCGCGATGCGATGCCTGTCGTCCGCTCCGCTTCCAGCACCATCACATCCCGGCGCTTCTCCAGGCGCGTCGTCCCTCCCGATGGCACCCAGCCGTCGGAGATGGGGCCGAAGTCATCGTCGAACAGATCCTGATCGATTGCCGGCCTGGCCGGCACGAACGACCAGTTGGCCACGCGTCCGGGAGCGGCGGGCTGGTCCACCCGAATGCCGAACCGGGCGTAGAACCAGCTCATGTCACCGGCATTCTCGAGCGAGCTCGCGGAATCCAGCCCGACCACGCCGGTGCCGGTCAGTCTCGAGAACGGGTCGCTGAGGTGCTGTACCTTGTTGTCGCGGAAGACCGTGTTGATGATCGTCGGCCACCCACCGCCGCCATACTGCCAGTTCTTGCGGCGCTCGCGGAAGCCGATCTTGTTGCCGACGAATTCGTTGTTGAGCACGATCGGCTCCGAGCGGTCCTTCACCTCCATGCCCCGATTGCAGTGCTCGATCAGGTTGTTGAAGATGAACGGCTTTGACGCCTCGCCGATGGAGATGCCCTTGTCGTCCGAGCCACGGATCACATTGCCGATGATCCGCGGGGTGGAGGTCATCAGGTCGAGCGCGTCGTTGCCGGAGGTATCGAAGACGTTCTGCAACACATCGCCGCTCGAAATGTCGAGGTCGAGCGCATCGGAGTTGGATCGCTGGAAGTGCGAGTTCCGGATCACGAAGTCCGATTTGAGAATGTGGACGTTGTCGTCGCTGCGAAGGTTGTCGCGGAAGAGGTCATGGTCGAACACCACACCATGCGCGTGGTGGACGGTCACCTGACCGGTGTATTCGATGCGGTCGATCAGCGCCCCGCCGCCCTGCGCGAATTCGGTATTGCTGACCTGACTGCCGTTGGCGCCCTCTCCCTGCAGCGCGAAGGTCCCCCATGG
>JBDTTN010000413.1:0-3288 GCA_039930625.1 Gemmatimonadota bacterium
GATCGAGTACCGAATCCACCCGTTGCGCGATCACCTCGAGCGGCTCGAGCCCGACCGGATCGGCACTCAGCGCGAAATTGAGTGCGGTGGTCTGTCCGCTACGGACCAGCACGCTGTCATGGACCTGGGGGCGTCGTCCGATCGCGGCGGCGGCGACGGTGTGCCAGCCAGCGGCCAGCTCCCGCAGGCGGTACAAGCCCCGGCCGTCCGTGGTCGCAATGAATCGGCCGCCATCGACGGTCACCCGGGCGCCCACCAATACGGCTCCGCCGGATTCCGCCTCACGCACGACGCCGGCTACAGCACCAACCCCCTGCGCGGCAAGTCGGGTGACACCGAGCAACGCGAGGAGCGAGACAAGCAGAATCTTGCGCATGGGTCTCAGGGCTCCAGGAGGCGCAGGTCGGCCACACTCGTGATGGTCGAATCGAGGCGGATGACCTGCCCGAGCGAATCGAAGATCGGAGTGATCACGAGGGGATAGCCTTCCGCGACGATCTGCTGGCCCGATGGCGAGAGGGCGGGACGACGAAAGAGCAGGGTGGCGATGGGGAGCAGCGTCTCGAGTCCGCTGCCGAGATCGACGCTTGCGACTCGGCCGCCACTGTCGACCTGTGCGGTGCCGAAGAGGGCGACGACCACCGTGTCCACGACGCCATCGACGATCGCGACGAGCCGAGTGCCGATGACCTGCGGATCTCGCGCGATCCGGCCCGCCCCGAAGTCGTGGATCACCGTGACCGCGCCGCCCACCGGCGCCTGACGATAGACCTGGGAGTCACCTCGACGGGTGAAGTAGATCGCGCTGGCGTCCGGTGCCGGCCACACAGCCGTCGCCTCGCCGGTGCCGGGGAGGATGGTCACTGTTGCGGGAACGTTCGCCAGGTTCAGCAGCGCGACATCCTTGCCCGCGAGCAGCGTATCCGGCGGGCAGCCGTTACAGGCCGCTGCGTAGGCGACATCGGTGCCGACGTAGACCAGGGCATCCTCACCGAGCCAGCCGAGATGCGTCGCGGTGGAGTGCACCGCACCATTTGGAGCGAGGTAGGGAAGCGATCGCACTTCGATGCCGCGATCCGCCGGGTCGAGCGTTCCGATGCGGATGCCGGCGCTCACCGGATCGAGTCGGCCGATCGTGGTGGCCTCCGCAACCCACGCCAGCCGGCCACCGGCGCTCATTGCCTCGTCCCTGAAGAGATTGGTCGTGTCCCGCGAGCCATCGTCGGCGTAGCATTTCTCCCTCCGTCGCGTCCCCCCGCCGGCAGGGACAACGCCGAAGCATTGGTCCCGGTCTACGCGGTCCAGGCGCTGGAAGGCGTACAGCACCCCCGAGCCATCAGGGAGCCAGAGCGGATCACGATCCTGCCCGACGTTCAGCGTCAACTGCAATGGCGGGGTCGAATCGAACGGACCGGTGCCGCTGTTATCGGCGGGGCGGAACGGGTCGCTGTGCCCGCAGCCGATTGCGGCAAGGAGGAGCAGCAGTCTCAGGTCTGGGCGTGGCATGGCTCACGTCGGAAACGGGGATCCCGCCCGGTCGTAGTGCGGCCGAGTGGGGGTGCGTGGCTCCAGATGGGGTCGGCGGAATCGAGGCGGCAAGGGCCATCGATCAGTTGGCCCAAGGTACCTCGTAGCAGGGGACGAAGATAGCCGAACTGGGCACACCAGGCTGCCGGTCGGTCGTCCGCGTCCGATTCCGGGACGCGCAATCCCACGGGCGAACGATGGCTTGCAACCATTGGGAGGCGGATCAACTCTAAGCGCATACTTGGCGGAGGTTTGCGAAACCGGTCGTGGCAATGCTCCGCGGCACGGTTCTTACCTGTACCTCACACGAATTGCCGATCCACAATACCAGTCATAATCCGTCATCTGTGACGAGCGAGGGGCCGTTTGGACATCGCCCGGGAAAAGAAGCCGGACCGCCGTCGCCTCCTCTATATAGGGGGCGCCTGCGTCGCGCTCGTGGTGGTCACGGTCGGTCTGAGCCGGCTGCGGCCGGCCGCCCCGTCGGTGGAGCGAGGCACGCTCTGGATGGACACGGTGCGGCAGGGCCCGATGGTGCGCGAGGTCCGTGGGCCCGGCACCCTGGTTCCGGAGCAGATCCGCTGGGTGTCGGCGGTAACGCCGGGGCGGGTGGAAAAGAAGCCGGTGCAGCCTGGTGCGAGGGTGACGGCGGGGACGATTCTTCTGGAGTTGAGCAATCCGGACGTACAGATCCAGCTGCTCCAGGCCGAGCGGCAGTTGACCGATGCGGAGTCGCAGCTGCTCTCGCTCAAGACCACGCTGGAGACGCAGCGACTCAATCAGGCGGGGGTCGTGGCCTCGATTCGCTCACAATATCGTGATGCGATCCGCAAGGCGGCATCGGATTCGGCGCTGGCGGATCAGAACCTGATCTCGACCGCCGAGTACGCCCGTTCGCGCGACCAGGCGGAGGAACTGACCGAGCGTCTCGAGGTGGAGCGGCAGCGACTGCAGATTTACAGCTCCACCATCAGTTCGCAGCTCGCGGTGCAGGAGGAGCAGTCGAAGCGGCTCAAGGCGGTCGCAGACTTCCAGCGCTCGATGGTCAATTCGATGGTGGTGCGCGCGGGCTCCGACGGCGTGCTGCAGGAGCTGCCGCTGGAAGTGGGGCAGTGGGCCATCTCCGGCGCATTGCTCGCGAAGGTGGTCCAGCCCGAGAAGCTCAAGGCGGTACTCCGGATTCCCGAAACCCAGGCGAAGGATGTGACGATCGGCCAGGCGGCCGCGATCGACACTCGAAACGGAATCGTCAAGGGGCACGTCGTCCGGATCGACCCCGCATCACAGAACGGCACCGTGACGGTGGACGTCACCCTCGATGGCGCCCTGCCACGCGGTGCCAGGCCTGACCTGAGCGTGGATGGCACGATTGAAATTGAGCGTCTCGACAATGTGCTGCACGTCGGTCGCCCGGCGTACGGCCAGTCGGGCTCGACCGTCGGAGTGTTTCGGTTGCTGCCCGGCGGCGATGAGGCGGAACGAGTCCGGGTCGAGCTGGGGCGCAACTCTGTCAACACCATCGAAATCGTGCGGGGCCTGGCGGTCGGAGACGTCGTGATCCTGTCCGACATGTCCCGTTGGGATGCTGTGGAGCGCGTGCGGTTGCAGTGACCGGTCGCCATCAATCATCAGTCACACGAAGCCTGGAGTCCGCATGACCACGAACGGGGCGCTGATCCGTCTGGACGGAATCAAGAAGGTGTTCTACACCGACGAAGTGGAGACCCACGCGCTGGCGGAGATTCACCTCGAGGTCCGCCG
>JBDTTN010000414.1:0-3281 GCA_039930625.1 Gemmatimonadota bacterium
ATTCGTGGTGACCCGCGGCTGGACCGAGCGCCGGATCACCATGTACATGCTGAGCCCGAACGTGCAGGACCTGAAACAGGACACGCCGGTGTTCCTGCAGGGCCTCGCCATCGGCGAGGTGGCCTCGATCTCTCCGCTCGCCGACACGGGACAGATGGTAAGTGCGCCCTTGTTCCTGGTGGCGCTCCGCCTCCGGGAACGCTATGCCAACGGCGTCCCCATCCGGCTCCCGCTGGGGACCCGCGCGGAGATCAGTTCCACCGGCCTCATCGGAGCGGCGTCGATCGCGCTGCAGGTACCCAAGAACAACATCAGCGCCGTGCTGACTCCGGGCGACACCATCCGGGGTGAGCTGACGCAGGGCTGGACCGATGTGCTCAAGGAGGTGGCCGATACCCTGAAGACCCAGGTGTCGGACATTCTGAAGGACACGCGCCGCGTGCTTGGCACGCTCGACCGCACCGCGGGCGCCGCCCAGACCGAGCTCTCCGCGACCGGACCGGAGCTCCGTGCGACGCTTGCCAGCGCCCGGCAGGTGCTCGACCGGCTGGAGCCGATGATCGAGCAGACCCGAACGACGCTCGCCTCCACCGACTCGAGAATCGGGGTACTGCAGGATTCGCTCACGCTCCTGCTCAACGACACCCGCAGGATGATGAACCACGCGGATACGCTCACGTCGACCATCACCCAAGCGACCAACGACGTGACGCCGGACGTGCGGCAGACGCTGAAGAACTTCTACATCATGAGCGTCAAGCTGGATTACTTCATGGACCAGATCAGCCGACGGCCCCACCGGCTGCTCACCGGCATCCGACCGCTTCCGTCCGACTCGATCTCCAAGACCGCGCCATGAAGTACCTGCTGTTCCATCCTCCCACGTGGTCGGCCGGTGCGGTGGCGGGAGCCCTCGCCTCCGAGCAGGTCGAGGTGCGTGAGGTCGCGAGCCCCGGCGAGGTGCGCGGTGACGAGCGGCCGGCCGCGTACCTCCTCGATGCCGGAACCCGCCAGGCCGTCACGCCGCAGCTGCTTGCTGCACTCCGCGACGCCGGTATCGCGCTGCTGGCGCTGGGTGAGGCGGGAGAGACGGATGTGCCGGCCGAGCTGCCGGCGGAGCTTCTGGCGGCGTTTCTTCCCTTCACGGCCGGCCCGCGACAGCTGCTGGTATCGCTCCGCTCGGCGTTTCGGGTCTCGGCGGCGCACCGCGAGCATGCGCGGGCCCGAGCCGAGTCGGCGGCGCGGCTGCACGAACTCACCGAACTGGCCGAGATCGGCGTGCTGCTCACCACGGAGAAGAATCTGGATACCCTGCTCGGCCTGATCCTGACCCAGGCGCGACGGGTCACCCAATCAGACGCGGGCAGCCTCTACATCGCCGAAACCGACGAGCTCGGTACCCGGCGCCTGCGCTTCAAGCTCAGTCAGAACGACAGCCGCCCGGATATTCCGTTCGTCGAATTCACCATCCCGATCGACCACACCTCGCTCTCCGGCTACGCGGCGACCGAGGCGGATCCGCTGGTGATCGAGGATGTCTACATGCTGCCGCCGGACGTGGAGTACACCTTCAACCGCACCTTCGACGAGCGCTACGGCTACCGCACCAAGAGCATGCTGGTCATCCCGATGCAGAACCACGCCGGCGATGTGATCGGGGTGCTGCAGCTTCTCAACCGCAAGCGGGACGGCTCGGCGGTGCTTGCGACACCGGAAGACGCGACCCGGCAAATCATCGCGTACAGCCCCCACACCGTGAAGATCGTGAAGGCGCTCGCGGGGCAGGCGGCGGTTTCGGTGGAAAACAGCCAGCTCTACGAGGCGATCGAGCGACTCTTCGAGGGGTTCGTGAAGGCGGCGGTGAAGGCGATCGAGCAGCGCGACCCGACCACTTCGGGTCACTCCGAGCGTGTCGCCAGCCACACCGTGGCGCTGGCCGAGGCGGTCGACCGGGTCCAGGATGGGCCATTCGCCCGGGTCAGCTTCACCCGTGAACAGGTCCGGGAGCTGCGCTATGCAGGCCTGCTGCACGATTTCGGCAAAGTCGGCGTTCGCGAACAGGTGCTGATCAAGGCGAAGAAGCTGTACGACGGAGAGCTGACGATCATCCGGCAGCGGCACGCCTTCATCCGGCGCACAGCGGAACTGGCCTTCGAGCGGGAGCGGGCGGACTATCTGTTCCGGCAGGGACGCGACGGCTACGCCGAGTTCCTGGCCGGCCTCGAAGCCAGGCAGCGGGAGGCGATCGAGACGGCAGACCGGTTGCTCAGGGTGGTCCTGGCCTCGAACGAACCGACGGTGCTTGCCGAGGGAGACTTTGCCCAGCTGAGTGAATTCGCCGGGATCGAGTTCCTCGACATCGACGGGCAGCCGCAGCCGTACCTGGCCGCCGTGGAGGTCAAACATCTGAGCATCCGAAAGGGCAGTCTCGACGAGCGGGAGCGGCTCGAGATCGAGAGCCATGTGAGCCACACCTTCGACTTCCTGCGCAAGATCCCGTGGACCAAGGAGCTGTCGCACGTGCCGGACATCGCTCGCGGTCACCATGAGAAGCTGAACGGCACGGGATACCCGCGGAAAGTCCGGGGTGAGGCGATCCCGCTGCAGACCCGGATGATGACGATCGCGGATATCTTCGACGCCCTGACCGCGCAGGATCGACCGTACAAGCGGGCGCTGCCGACCACTCGCGCGCTGGAGATCCTCGGCGACGAGGTGAAGTCAGGTCAGCTCGATCCTGATCTGTTCGAGTTGTTTATCGGGGCGAGAATCTGGGAGAACCGGCTGCCGGAGCGACGGGACAGCCGGGGACTGATACGACCCTAAATCGGTCGTGCGAATCCGGGGCCCGCTCACTCGGGGCCCCGCTGCAGTTCTGCCACCCAGGCGAGGACACCGAGCATCAGGCCAAGATTGATCGGCACGAAGAGCGCCAGCACCTGGCCATTCACCTGGTTGAACATGGGCAGCAGCTTCAGCGCGAGTCCCAGCAGCGACAGTGTCCCGACCAGGATCGCCAACATGCGCGCCGACCGCTGAACACCCGCCCGCCGAGGCTGCACAAGGGGGAGCACCACGGCGAGCGCGAGCGCAACGAGCGAACACTGCAGCACGTTTTCGTTACGGGCGGCGATGACGTGATCGGTGAACGCCCACAGCCCGGCGAGAATCGCCCCCGCCACCCCCGTCACCAGCGCCCACAATGTGCCGCCCCAGACCAGGGTGCGCCGCGCTGCGGTTGAACGCTCCGCCGCCCAGCCAGCCCAGCCGAACAGCCCGCC
>JBDTTN010000415.1:0-3269 GCA_039930625.1 Gemmatimonadota bacterium
GCCTCCAGAGCCTTGGCGATGGCTATCCCACCCGTGAGTTCCCACCTAGATGGCCGGAATGTCGCTTCGGGACACAGGGATGTGGCGCTGGAGCAACGATCAGTGGTTTGCACTCCACACTTCACCATGCCGAATGCACGGCCTCGGGTCAAGCGAGGCTGATTTGGGAAGAGGGACGCGGTGTTGGACGCCAGCCGAGCGGGGCGGGGGAGCGCGGCGGGAAAGCCAGCGCCGGCGGGCGCAGGTTTGGATTCTACCGATCCCGGCGGGCCAGCCAGTCGCCATACCAGGCGATCGCCTCGTCGAGCCCCTGCTCGAAAGTGAACGCCGGATGCCAGTCCATCATGCGGCGGGCCTTGGCGCAGTCGAGGTACTGGCGGGTGATTTCGTGGCTCGCCTCGTTCAGGATGACGGGCTTGAGCGCCGGCTTCTTCATCCGCTCGAGGACTGCCCGTACGACCTCCAGCACGGAGAGCGGCGTCTCGGTGCCGAAGTTGAAGGCCTGGCCGTGGAAGGCGGCATCATCCATCCGCTCCGCCAGCGACAGATAGGCGTTCACGGCATCCCGCACATAGAAGTAGTCTCGGACGAAGCTCCCATCGCTGCGGACCAGCGGGTGCTCGTTCTGCAGCGCGGAGCGGATGGTACCGGGGATGAGCCGATTGAAGTTGAGATCGCCGCCGCCGAAGAGGTTGCCGCAGCGGGTCACCGCCACGGGCAGGCGGTAGGTGTGGTAGTACGAAAAGGTGATGAGGTCGGCGCAGGACTTGGAAACATCGTACGGAAAGCGTCCCTGCAGCGGCGCATCCTCCGTGTACGGCAGCACCGGATGTTCCCCGTATGCCTTGTCGCTCGATGCGACGATCACTCGGCGCACCTGGCGTGGCAGCGCGCGGCATGCCTCCAGCAGATTCCAGGTGCCGGTGATGTTGGCCTCGAAGGTGGAGACCGCAGAGCGGGACGCGGTGCCCACGATCGTCTGGGCGCCGAGGTGCAGCACCGTTTCGATCTCGTGCTCGTTCAACGCGCGGAGCAGGAGCGGCGCATCCTCGAGTTCGCCGCGTACCGCGTTCACCCGATCGAGCAGCCCGGTCTGATTCAGCCGGCTGGCCGGTACCCAGTCGCGCAGGAGCACCGTCACGTTGGCGCCCCGCCGCACCAGCTCCTCGCTCATCCAGGAGCCCAGGAGGCCGGAGGCACCGGTCACGAAGACGTTGCGATTCTTCCAGAAAGTCATGGCCAGGTCTTCCAGGGAGCGTTACCGCTGCTCCAGAGCGTCTCGAGTAGCTGCTTCTCGCGCAGGGTGTCCATCGGTTGCCAGAATCCGGTGTGCTCGAAGGCCATGAGCTGGCCATCGGCCGCGAGTCGCTCGAGCGGTTCGCGCTCGAGGATGGTCGTGTCGCCCGCCAGATAGTCGAAGACGCCGCGCTCAAACACGAAGAATCCGCCGTTGATCCAGCCTTCGCCCGTCTGCGGCTTCTCCGAAAACTCGCGCACCGCACCACCCTCGAGCACCAGGCCCCCGAACCGCGACGGCGGGCGCACGGCGGTCACGGTCGCGAGTCTGCCATGAGACTTGTGGAACGCGAGCAGGGCCGCGATGTCCACGTTGCTCAGGCCGTCGCCGTACGTCGCCATGAATGTCTGGCCCCGCACCAGCGACTGGAGCCGCCGGATGCGGCCGCCGGTCATCGTGTCGAGGCCGGTATCCACCACCGCCACCCGCCAGTCCAGCCCGTGCGGGTTCACATACTCCAGCGTGCCGGTGCGGAAGTCGATGATGTAGTCGCTGTTGTGGACGATGAAGTTGTGGAAATATTCCTTGATGATCTCGCTCTTGTAGCCGCAGGCGACCAGGAAGTCGGTATGGCCATGGCTGGCATAGATGTTCAGGATATGCCACAGCAACGGCCGGCCGCCGATCTCCACCATCGGCTTCGGCCGGGTGGCCGACTCCTCCGCGATGCGGGTCCCGCGCCCGCCGGCGAGAATGATGACTTCCATCGGTCAGTAGATTGTCGGGGTCGGGATGGGCACGATGAACTTGCCACCGCGCCGCTGATACTCCTGCTGCTGCGACATGATCTCGCCGGCGAAGTTCCACGCCAGAATCAGCACGTAGTCGGGCTGCTTGTCGAGCAGGGTCTCGACCGGGAGTACCGGAATGTGCATCCCCGGGGTGAACTTGCCCACCTTGAGTGGGGACTTGTCCACCGTATACGGCAGCAGCCGAGTATCGATGCCGCAGTAGTTGAGCAGGGTATTGCCCTTTGCCGGTGCACCGTACCCGGCGACGGACTTGCCCTCCCGTTTGAGATCCTCGAGCAGTGTCACCACCTGGCGGCGGTTCTCCTGCACCTCCCGCGCAAACTGGAGGAAGCGTGGCGCGGTGGTGAGTCCGCGTGCCCGCTCCTGCTCCGCCTCCGCCCGTACCGACTGGGCGTGATCGGGATGCCGGCTCACGAGGCCGGCGTACATCCGCAGGCTCCCGCCGTGCACCGGCATGTGGTCGATCCGCACGATGCGGAGGCCCACCTCCTCGCAGAGTCGCATCAGCGCAGTCACCGAGAAGTAGCACAGGTGCTCGTGATAGACCGTGTCGTACTCCAGCCGGTCCATGAACTCCGGCAGCCCGGGAACTTCGGTGATCAGCAAGCCGTCGTCCGCCAGCAATGCGGCGCCGCCGCGCAGAAAATCCTGGGTGTCATCGACATGCGCGAGGACATTGTTGCCGATGACCGCCCGGGCGGCGCCGTGCTGCGCCCGTAGCGAGCGGGCAGTGGCCTCGCCGAAAAACTCCTCGACGGTCTCGATTCCGGCGCTCCGCGCCATCGCGGCGATGTTACGAGCTGGCTCGACCCCCAGGGTCCGCACTCCCCCCGATTTGAAGCACCGGAGCAGGCTGCCGTCGTTGCTCGCCGCCTCGACCACCAGGTCCTTCGCGCCGAGTCCGAGCAGTTCGATCACCCGTTCGGCATAGGCGACGTTGTGTGCGGCGATCGTGGACGAGGTGCCGGTCATGTAGATGTAGTCGCGGAACAGCACCTCGGGATCGATCACATCCAGCAGCTGTACCAGCGAACACTGTTCGCAGAGGTAGACGTCGAGGGTGTACTTCGCCTCGCCCGCGAACTCCTCCGGACTGCGCAGGAATGCGTTGGCCAGCGGCTGGGGCCCGAGCTCCAGGAACCGCATGAGCGCGTTGCCCCCGCAGCCGCGGCAGGTGGTGCGAAGATGATGGCTCATGAGAGTCAGGAGCGCGCCACGGG
>JBDTTN010000416.1:0-3237 GCA_039930625.1 Gemmatimonadota bacterium
AGATCGGGTTCTCGTCGGTCTGCTTCCGGGCCAGGTCCACGTCGAAGGTGAAGGGGGATTGACCGGGACGCATCAGGAAGAAGTAGCGGGTCGCATCCACGCCGACCCAGTCCATGAGATCGCGCAGGGTGACGAACTCTCCCGAGCGCTTGGACATCCGGACCTCTTCGCCGTCCCTGACCACCTTCACCAGCTGCACCAGCGCGACCTCGAAAAACTCCTCGCCGTAACCGAGCGCGCGGAGGACAGCCCGCATGCGGGGGATGTAGCCGTGGTGGTCGGCGCCCCAGACGTCGATCACCCGCGCAAAGCCCCGATCGTGCTTGTCGACGTGATAGGCGATGTCGGGGACGAAATAGGTGAGCGACCCGTCGCTCTTCCGGAGCACCCGGTCCTTGTCGTCGCCGAAGTCGCTGGTCTTGAGCCAGAGCGCGCCGTCCCGCTCCTCGGTGAGCCCCTTCGCCGCGAGGAGCGCCAGCGCGGTCTCCACCTTGCCGGCGTCGCGTACGGCCTGTTCGCTGCTCCACCGGTCGAACTTGACCCGGAGCGCCAGCAGCAGTTCCTCCTGCTCCTGCCGGATCAGCGTCGGCGCGATGCGGCACTCCGCCAGCAGCTGTTCAGCGGTGAGCTGGGCCCATTCCGGGTGCTCGCGCAGCAGCTGCTGCGCCAGCTCCGCCAGATAGGCGCCGTGATAGCCGCCCTCGGGGATCTCGGCCGCTCTCCCCAGCTCCTGCTCCAGGCGCACCGAGAGACTCTGGATCACCCGCTCAATCTGGACGCCGGCGTCGTTGATGTAGAACTCGCGGGTCACCGCGTGGCCGGTCCACTCCAGCAGCGCCCCGATCGCATCACCGGCCGCGGCGCCTCTGCCATGACCCACATGAAGCGGCCCGGTGGGATTCGCCGACACGAACTCGACATTCACCCGCTGCCCGGCTCCGAAATCCTGGCGGCCATAGGCGGGGCCCGCCGCGATGATCGTATGCAGCAGACTCGCGAGGGCATCCTGCGCCAGCCAGAAGTTGACGAAGCCGGGGCCCGCGATCTCCGTCCTGGCGACTGCGGAGCCCGGGATCTGCAGCTTGGCGATGATCTGCTGAGCAACAAGGCGAGGGCTGACCTTCAGCGCCTTCGTCAGCAGCATCGCGAGATTGGTTGAGAGATCCCCGTGGGAGGGATCCTTGGGACGCTCCAAGACGAAGACTGGAGTGGTGTCTGGCGCCAACTCCAGCGCAACCCGCTTGAGCTCAGTCTCGATCGCGGCGATCGCCTCCTGGCTCACCTCGAGCCCTTCTTCCGGGCGCTCTTGCTCGCGGTGGGGGGCGGTGCAGCGGGCTCCGCCTTGGCTGGCGCCGAGGCGGGCTTGGCGTCGCTGGCAGCGGGCGTCGTGGTGGCCGGCGCTGGCGTGGGCGCACTCTCGGTCTTGGAGGGATCCTTCCTGGGACCCTTCCCATCCTTGCCGTAGTCGGTGATGTAGAAGCCGCTGCCCTTGAAGACGAGCCCTGCCCCGCCCGAGATCTTCCGGACGGCCAACTTGCCGCAGGTGGGGCACTTGGCCCGCGGCTTGTCGGACATCTTCTGGAATAACTCGAACTCATGCCCCGCGGGGCAGAGGTACTCGTACGTCGGCATTGGCGGCTGCGTCCTAAGAGAAACGGGCGCAATATCTTAGCCGGTCTGAGCCTGTGATTCAAGGCACCGGTTCAACCTCCTCGTCCCGCGTGGCACGCAGCAGAACGGGGAGCGCCTCACGGGTGGCTGGCCCGACCGCCGCGATGGACTTTATCGCCTCCCGCCGCACCCCCTGGCTCCGCCAATGGCGCCCTTGACGCTGCATTGATTCGGGGGATTATCCTTTGCACTCACCCGTACCAACGGAGATTCGCTTGTCGTTCCACGCCCTTCGCCTCGTGGCGCCGCTTGCGCTGCTCGCCTCACCGCTCTCGGCGCAATACCTCCGGGAGGTCGGCTCCGCTCCCGCGCCAAAGACGCTGGTCGGCATCAACCTGCAGCTCGGGGTGCCCCAGGGCGAATTCAGGAACTTCGTCGGGACCGGCGGCGGCCTCGGAGGAAACATCACCTTCATGGTGGACCGGAACCGCCACTTCGGGCTTCGGCTTTGGGCATCGTGGATCGAGTATGGGCGCACCACCGAGCGCGTGCCGCTCAGCCCCTCGCTCCCCGGACTCGACGTGGACCTGACAACGAGCAACGACATCATCAGCTTCGGTTTCGGTCCGGAACTGCACCTGGGCAGCGGCCCACTCCGGCCCTACCTGCATGCGGCCATCGGGACCTCGGACTTCGCGACGACCACCAGCGTCGAAGGCAGCAACAACAGCAGCCCGTTCGCCAGCAGCACCAACTTCAACGACTGGACCTTCGCCTGGTACGGGGGTGGAGGGCTGATGTATCTCGTCTCCAGCAAGAACAATCCGGTCTACATCGACGCCGGGGTGCGCTATCAAGTGCACGGGGAGACCCGCTACCTGCGCGAAGGCAGTATTCAGAGCGATAACAACGGCGGGGTCATCATCCGGCCGGTGCAGAGCCAGACCGACCTGCTGGTGATTCACCTCGGCGTGCAGGTCGGGATCTAGGGCGCAGACTTCATGTATCGGTGCCTGATGCCACATTCGAAATGCGTATTGCTCCTCGCCTCGGCGTGCTTGTGGATCGGCTCGCCGCTGCTCTTCGGGTGCGGCAGCGACCCGGCGGCTCCGCGCACCACGGTGGAGTTCGTGCTTGATGCGCCGCTCTGCAGCTCGATGCTGCCGGTGGAATTCTCGATTGACAGCGTCCTGGTCGGTTCCGACACCTTCCGGGTGCGCCTGCCGCCCGACGACACCATCTCACCCAGCTTTGCAACGACACCCGGCAGCCACAGCCTCGGCGCCCATGTGATCAACGGCCTCATCTGGCCAGACACGACAGTAACCCTCGCCGAGGGCGAGAGCTTCAGCCTGATTCTGCCCTTCTACTGCTCGTAGCGCCGAGTTCGCGAGGATTGGATCGGTTTCCCCATCAGCGCCGCTCGGCGGCGTACACCTTATTGACGATGCGCCACTCTCCATCGAAGTACAGCAGCGACAGGTAGTCGGTGTACCGGGAAGTGGCATAGTCCTCCACGACCTTGACTGAGGCCACATCTCGGGTGACCTCCAGCGCGGTGATCCGCAGGTCCCCTTCCTCTTCCTTTCCGGCCGAGTTGGCAAAGCCGGCATACCACTCTTCCTG
>JBDTTN010000417.1:0-3234 GCA_039930625.1 Gemmatimonadota bacterium
CTGACACCCAGCGACTCGAAGATCTGGTTCAGCCGGGCGATCTGGCCCTCCGTCTCGGTGAGGTGGGTACGGAATGCGTCCGCGAGCGCCTCGTTGGAGGCATGCTTCGCCAGCTTCGGCAGCGCCTTGGTGATCTGCGACTCGGCGCTGTAGATGTCCTTGAGCTGCGCGATGAGCAGGTCCTGCATGGTGTCCAGCGCCATGGTGTTCTCTCCTTGATCTTAGCGTGAACGGGCGAGTCCGGAATTCGGCGCGGCGCCCGCCGTCACAGGACTTTCTTGCCTGCAGCCACTCCCAGCACCAGCGTCACCAGGAAGACCGCCAGAAAGACGAAGAACAGTGTCTTCGCGATGCCGGCCGACGCGGCGGCGAGGCCGCCGAAGCCGAAGAAGGCGGCGACAAGCGCGAAGATCAGAAACGCGAGAGCCCATCTCAACATGATCCGTACCTCCGGTGAAGGTTCCGGTGCTATGCACCACCGGCTGTCACGCCGGAACAACAAAAAAGGCGCGGGGGATCTGTGCTGCCGATCCCCTCCGCGCCTTCGACTTGCGAGCCGCTGCTCGCCCATCAAGGTGGCTCTGCCTGCGAGCCTTTTGTGCTACGGCAGCGAATCTAGGAAATGGCTGGGCCTGGCGCAAGAGCCGGAATTTCTTCCATGCGGCCGCGTGATGCGCATCACAGGGCCGGCACAATCACGGCGCTGGAGCCGCGCTCGCGGTTTCACACATGGTCCAGCAGCAACTCAAGTTTGGTGCGCAGATCGCCGAGCGCCTTGGACTTGAATGCGCCCTTGGTGTCCTCCAGCACCCGGATCGTTTCGGAGACGGCCTCTCGCAGCTGGCCTCCCCGCGGACAATTGATCAACTGGCAGGCGTGCTGGTCTCCCGACGGCTGCGTCGCCATGGCGCGCCCGAGCTGCTCGAGATCGGTGAGCGAGCCCATCACGTTGCGCAATGTGAGCGCCAGGAACATGTCGATCGGCGGGCGCATCCCTCCCACGCTCGGCTTGGCGAGATGCTGGAAGTCCTCGCGCCAGGTCTTGAGCCGCTCTTCAGTCTGCTGCATCGTCTGGAATGCGCGGAAGCGCGCGACGGCCCTGCTCACCCGTTCGAGCAGCTCCGGGAAGGCCACCGGTTTGGTCAGGTAGGCCGCGACCGGAAGCTCGATGCAGGCCACGGCCGAACGGACCGAGGGGAACCCGGTCAGGATGATGACCGGCAGACCGCCGCTCCGCTCCGAGACCTCCCGCACCAGTTTCAGATCGGCATTGCCCGGCATCTCCAGGTCGGTGATCAGCAGATCAAATCCCTGGGTGGCAATCGCCTCCAGTGCGCCCTCACCGTCGAGCACGGTCACGCACTGATATCCCTCGGCGCGCAGTAGATCCGCGGTGGCGTTCAGAAAGGTAGGCTCGTCATCGGCGAGCAGAATGCGACCGACTTCAGACATGATCAGACTCCATAGTCCAGCGTTCTGAGTGGAACTCGTACTACAAATTCGCTGCCGCCACTTTCGGGGCTGTCCACCCTGATCGTGCCGCCGGCGGCTGTGACGGTGCGGCGGACCAGCGCCAGGCCGAGGCCCATGCCGCTGGTGCGCATCCGCTTGTCCTTGGTGCTGAAGAACGGCTCGAAGATCCGTTCGCGCAGCTCGACCGGTACTCCGGGTCCGCAGTCCCGCACATGAATGTGGAGGTTGCCGTTGTCGATGGCGGCGCGGACATGTACGGTGCTCCCGGGTGGACAGACTTCGATGCTGTTTTGAATCAGGTTGTACGCGATCTGCCGCAGCATCGAGGCCGGGAGGGGGATCACGGTCGGGATGTTGTGATACTCGGCCTCGACGTTCACCCGCGCGCTGCGATTGACCTGCTCGAGAAATGCGATCGCGTCGCCCAGCACGGTACGCAGCGAAGTGTCTCCGCTGCCATCCTGTTCGGGGCGATAGGTCTCGTACAGTTGCCGGGTTACGGCCGCGATCCGCGCGATCTCCCGCTCGATGGCCCCGACGTACGCAAAGTGCGGATGCGTCGTCGGCACGGCGCCCTTGATGAGCAGGAAGGAGTTCTGGATGCCGGCGAGCGGATTGTTGATCTCGTGGGCGACCCGTGCGGCCACCCTCCCCATCGTGGTCAGCGTGTCCACCTCCTGCAGCGCGGCCTCGGTGCGCCGGCGCTCGGTGATATCCCGGGCCTCGAGCAGGAGCTGACTCGTGTCGCCGGCGACGCCGGGGATCGGCTTGACGGCAATCTCGAGAATCAGCAGCGCGCCGCCCGGCTGCGGCAGCTCCTGCTCGTAGCGGCCGGCGACGCCGGTCAGCGCCGCCCTGACCGCCTGCTGGATGCGCTCGGCGGCGGCGGCATCTCTGGCCCACCAGAGCGTTTCCCATACCGGACGGCCCCGAACCTCGGCCTCCGATGCGCCCAGCCCACTCAGCGCCACCTGGTTCACCTCGAGGACGGCCCCCTCCCGGTCGAGCAGCATCTTGGACTGGAAGCTGGTGTCGAAGATCGCCCGGAAGCGCCGCTCCGTCGCCTCACGCGCGGCCTCGGCGGTGCGCGTCTCGGTCACGTCGGCGCTGATGCCGAGGACCCGCATGGGCCGGCCGGAGGCGTTCCGTTCCACCACCCGCCCGCGGTCGATGATCGTATGCCAGGTGCCATCCTGGCTTCGGATGCGATACTCGGCCTCGAAGCTTGGGGTCTCATCGCGGAGGTGCCATTCGAGGGCCAGGGTCACACCGGCGACGTCGTCGGGATGAATGAGGGCGGTCCAGGCTCCGAGCTCGGTGGGGACGTGATCCGGATCGTATCCGAGATACTGCCACAGGGCGACGCTGCGCACCGAGACGTTGCTGACCAGGTCCCACTCCCACAGCCCGTCGGTGGCGCGCTCCAGCGCGGAGGCGAGGCGGAGACGTTCCGTTTCCCGGGCGGCCACCCGGGCTCGCTGGCCCAGACGCATGGTGAGCGGCAGCAGCCCGCTGACGAACAGGCCCATGACCAGAACCAGATCCGGGAGGTTGGAGCGCACCTGCCTGAGGGTGCTCCGGGTGGGCCAGGTTGTCAGGCTCATGTGCAGCCCGCCGATCTCCATGGCGAGAGCCTGCGCCCAGCGCGCCTCGCCGGGACTCGGGCGGGGAGAACCGTCGTACAGCGTGCGGCCGCTTTCGATGGTGAAATGGAATCCCCGGGTGGTGTCGGTGAGGACGGACTGGAATAGTTGTGAGGCA
>JBDTTN010000418.1:0-3221 GCA_039930625.1 Gemmatimonadota bacterium
CCTGACGACCGACACCTCGTTCCTGACCGCCAGCGCCAACGATTTCGGATTCGAGCAGGTGTTCGAACGTCAGGTGGAGGCGCTGGGACGGCGGGGGGATGTGCTGCTGGGGATTACCACGAGCGGCAACTCAGCCAATGTGCTGCGCGCCCTGGTGAGGGCTCGACGCGATGGACTCGGCACCGTAGCGCTGACCGGTGAGTCAGGCGGAAAGGCCGCGCCACTCGCCGATGTGGCGCTGAAGGTGCCGAGCGTCGACACCCAGCACATTCAGGAGATCCATATCGCCGTGGAGCACCTGCTCTGCGCATTGGTGGAGCGGGCGCTCTTCCCCTGAATTCCTAGCCTAGCCCTCCCGGAACAATCCTCACCGGCGTGCGACTTGTCAGCGCAGCCGAGTGGACGCGCGTGATCTCGCCGATCACCCGATTGAGGTCTGCCGCGCTCAGGCTCGAACCGGATGGCAGGCAAAGTCCGCGCTCGAACAGCCCCTCCGCTACTCTACCCCCCACGGCCTCTGCACCGGCGTAGACCGGCTGCATGTGCATCGGCTTCCACACCGGACGAGCCTCGATGTTGGCAGCCTCCAGCGCCCGTCGCACTGTTTCGCGGTCGACCCCGAACTGTTCAGGGTCAATCGTCACGACCGTGAGCCAGCGATTGTGCGTTCCCCACGGCGCCTCCGGCATGAACGCCAGCCCGGGAAGTCCAGCGAGGGCGGTCTCATATTCACGAAACACTCGACGGCGGGCCGCCACCCGGTCGCGAAGCACCTGAAGCTGTCCTCGGCCGATCGCCGCCGACACATTGCTCAGGCGGTAGTTGTACCCGATCTCGGAGTGCTGATAGTGTGGCGCTGCATCACGCGCCTGGGCGGCGAGCTTCCGGGCGTGAGCCATCAGGACCTCATCCTCCGAGACCAGCATTCCGCCGCCGGAGGTGGTGATGATCTTATTGCCGTTGAAGGAGAAGATCCCCATCCGCCCCATCACGCCGGGTGCACGGCCGTGATAGGTGGCGCCGAGCGCCTCGGCCGCGTCTTCGATCAGGGGGACGCCGTAGCGTTCGCACTCCGCGAGGAGCGGCTCCATGTCCGCACTCTGCCCGTACAGGTGCACGACCACTACCGCCCGAGGGAGCCGGCCCCGCCGTGCCCGATCGGCGAGGGTGTTCGCGAGCAACTCGGGGTCCATGTTCCAGGAGCGGGTCTCGCTGTCGATGAACGTCGGTTGCGCGCCCAGGTAGCGGACCGGATTGGCGCTGGCCACAAAGGTCAGCGTACTCACCAGGACTTCATCCCCAGGGCCGACGCCCACCACCTGCAGGGCCAGGTGAAGGGCCGCGGTACCAGAGTTGAGTGCCAGCGCGTGGCCACATACGACCGCAGCACAGAATTCCTGTTGGAAGGCATCGACGTGGGGGCCGAGCGGCGCGATCCAGTTGGAAGCGAAGACGTCGCGTACCAGCTCCGCTTCCGCCTCACCGAGGTGAGGGGGAGAGAGATAGATTCGCGGCTGACTGGTTCGCGTCATGAGGTCTTCCTGCCGATGATTCGCGCGGGATTGCCTGCCACGGTCGTGCCGGGCGCCACTTCCTCCAGGCAGACCGCCCCCGCGCCGACGACCGCATCGTCCCCGATACAGACTCCAGGCAGCACGATCGCTCCAGCCCCGATCCAGCCGCGCACGCCAACGCGCACTCCGCCCGCGAGCACCGCGCCGGGAGAGATATGGACCGCTTCTGCGAGTCTGCAATCGTGTTCGATAGTCGCACCTGTGTTGACGATGCCGCCGGGCCCGATCGCCACGTCGGCATTCACGACGGCCGCCGCGAAGACCACGGTCCCAGGCCCCAGGGTGGCGGAGGGGCTGACGGTAGCGGCTGGATGCACCAGCACCCCTAGGTGAGCGTGCGGCACCTGCTGCAGCAGCCGAAAGCGGGCCGGGTTCGCCCCGACCCCGAGCGCCAGTTGGGTTAGGCCGGCGGGGAGACCACGTCCTTCACTCAGGAATGCGATCAGTTCGTCCTGCCCCATGACGACCACGCCACCACCTGATTCGACGACCGCGCCGAGCTTCCGCGGGTCGCTGTCAATATAGCCTCCGACCCTGTGACCCAACGCACGAACAAGGTCCGCGATGACCTTGCCGTGTCCCCCTCCACCCACAATCCCGATCTGCTCAACCATGGTGTCCCTTGAAGTGCTCCATGGTAGCTGCGCCGGGATGAGAGATGCCCTCCCGGCGAAGCACCGTGAGGATTGTGCGGCAGAGGATCTGCAGATCCAGGCCGAGGCTTTGGTGTTCGACGTAGTACAGGTCCAGCGCGAACCGTTCAGGCCAGGTCAGCGCGTTGCGGCCATTGACCTGCGCCCACCCGGTGATGCCCGGCCTGACCTCGTGTCGCCGGGCTTCGATCGGGCTGTACAGCGGCAGGTACTCCATCAACAGGGGCCGCGGACCCACCAGACTCAGCTCGCCGCGGAACACGTTCCAGAGCTGCGGTAGCTCATCGAGGCTCAATCGCCGCAACCAGCGGCCGACCCGGGTCAGCCGATCGGCGTCCGACCTGAGAGCACCATTTGAATCAACCGATACAGTCATGGTCCGGAATTTCAGCAGCACAAATGGTCTGCCAAGGTAGCCCGGTCGCACCTGGCAAAACAGCACCGGTGCCCCCATCGTGGCGCGGATCAGGAGCGCCGTCACGAGCAGGACCGGGCTGAGGAACAGCAGCAGGAGTAGGGAGACGGTCAGGTCGAACAGACGCTTGATGAGGTCACCCATGGCCACCGAGGTATTTGAAGATCGCTGCCACGGCTTGCAGGACAGTGCGGCTCGCCTGCCCTCAATTCAGCCCCCGTTCATAGACCATCGCGATGCCGCGCCAGACGCGCTCGGGGTCGAACTCTGCCAATGCCCGTCGCCGACCCGCCTCGCCATGTGCCACCGCCCGCGCGGGGTCGCATAGGTAAGAATCGGCGGCCGCGACCAGCGCCTCGACATCGCCGAGGGGGACCAGCGTCCCGGTAATCCCGTGCGCCACCGCGTCCCGGCAGCCGTCGATGTCGCTCGCGATCACTGGTAGGGCCATCGCGGCGGCCTCCAGTAAGACGTTGCCGAACCCTTCCCGGTGACTGGGGAGCACGAGCAGCGCGCTCGCCTTGTAGAGTGACCGGAGCGCCGACACGAACCCTAACAGGTGAACCCGCGGGTCTGCTC
>JBDTTN010000419.1:0-3219 GCA_039930625.1 Gemmatimonadota bacterium
CATTTATTCTAACGGCGGCGCGAGCCGTGAGGTGCGCCCGACTTGGCCGGCTTCCTCGCCTTTGCGCCGTGGGTCGCTTCGTTCTCCTCATCCTCGGACTCCCCGTCTCCCACTGCAAACGCATTCGGGAGGCGGCGCGCGTCTTCTTCTTGGCCGCATTCGCCGGTGCCTTCGAAACAGGCTTTTCCATGAGTCGCCCTCAAGGAGCACTTGTCATGGAGAACTTGCTGGAACGACTAAGGCGCATGACCTCCCCACTCGAGAGTTTGCATGCGCCTTCGACTTGCGAGACAGAACCCGCTCATCTAGGACCGCTCCGCATAGGAGCGACAATAATCGATCTACTTCCGTCTCTTCTGCGCGGCCTCGGCGGCTGCGATCCGTTTCTCGACTGATGTAGATGCCACGATCTCGCCGATCACATCGAGCGGAAGCTCCTCGAGCGCCTTGAAGCGCAGGCACCCCTTCCCCATGTCGAGCCTCTGCCCCGCGGCCTTGTAGGCCGCGGCCAGTTTGGCCATCAGCGGCTTGTTGTTCGACACGCATGACAGGTAGAGCGCATAGTTGTTCTTCTGCGCCGCCAGCGCCAGGTACATCAGCGGCTGCTTGTTGTAGGTATCGGGATAGCGACTGAGCGGGATCTCGTACGACAGCATCCCCCAGTTCATCGTCTCCACATACCCAGCCGGCAGGCGCTTCTTCACCACTGTGCGAACGGCCGCGATGACCTTGCGCCGCTCGGGCGGGAGGCTCGCGAGATACGCTACCGGCGTCGTTTCCTTGCTTGAGACCATGACCGATTCCCTGGAAAGTGTCAGTCCAGCGGTGGCGCTAGGAAATGAGCCACGCGGCAAAACGCTGCCACGCTGCCGTGCCACCCAGCGCAACACGGAGCGGCACCGAGCTTACCACGACGAGCAGGCCCCACCCGAAGGCCGGGTGCAGCCGACGGTATCGCCAGGTGTCAAAAGCGACACAGCCGACCGCGACGAGAATCATGAGGCCGAAGATGACGGGGAGACCACCGCGCGCCACGGCGCCGATGGGCAGGCGTGCGATCGCCGGAGCCAGGATCCCCACGCTCCCCATCAGCATCAGCCGACGGTGGATCTCGGGGCGGCCGCGGTACAACAGGGCCGATCCGGTCAGCGAACCGAACACCACCAGGTCCATGAGCGGGACCACCAGGAACACGAGTGGGGGAGGTCCGGCGGTGAAGCCGAGCCGGGCCGCGTGGATCGCCGTTGCAACGCCGACCACCAGCACCAGCAAGGCCCACCCGGCGGCAAGGACGCCGAGGCGCCGATGCACTGCGGTGCGGTGGGTCTCGATGAGTCCGGCCTGTACGAAGAGGAGCACGAACCAGCCGGTCATCACCGCCCCGTGGAGATGCACCAGGAGTGGCAGGACCGGTGTGCCGAACTGCACTTTGAGGTAATAGCTGCGCGCAAACCCCGCGAAAACGAGCAGGAGCGCCCCAAAGGCTACAAGGGCATAGAAGGGATACCGCGCGGTGCCGGAGGCAGGACTGGCTGGTGTGGCCAAGTGTGGGTCTCCCGGAAAACTGGGGGCATCAGCGCTTCACCTGCAGAGTGCAACGAATCTCGAGGAAACTACCCAGGAACGGCGAGCGCAGCCAGCGTACCCCACTCCACGGACCGCAGCCTGAATCGGGTGTGCGCTGGTTAGCTGCCTCGAGGGCCAGGCAGCCCCTGAGCGCTAACTGGTGCCCGGTTTGAGTGACTGCAGATAGGCGTAGAGCGCCTGAATCTCTTCGTCGCTGAGATACTGCAGCCGGAAGGCTGGCATCCACTCGTTCAGCCTGCGATTGCCGGGCGCCATGCCGGTCCGGAGCGCCGTCGCAAAGGCGGGGAGCGGCCAGTAGGCGGCGGCCGCCAGGGTGGGGCCCGGCGGCGCATCGGGCGCCGGATGCTTGCCGCCTTGGAGATGGTCCCCGTGGCAATCCACGCAGATTGTTGCCGCCAGATAGGCACCCTGCTCAGCGGTCCCCGGCGGCGGCCCGACTGCGGGTGGCACGCTGCGATCCCCGTTGAACCGATGCATGTCGGCAAAGGTGATCAGGATGTAGCCCGGCATGCGAATCGTCGTCGCCGGGAGTTCGTGATCGACGGGTGGGGCACCCCGCAGGTAGGCGATGAGGTCCCCCGCGTCCTGATCGCTGAGGTGATTGAAGAGGCGGAACGGCATCACCGGAAGCAGCGGCACGTGGTCGGGACGGACCCCGAAGCGAATGGCATGATCCCAGTCCTCCACCCGGAAGGTGGAACCCACGCCCCCTCTGCCCCGCGTGAGGTTCGGGGCCACGATTTTCCCGAGGGGAAGGTCCAGGTAGACCTGGCCGCTCAGGTTCCGGCCGTGGCACTCCTGGCAGCCATAGATCTGCAGGAGATGCGCGCCCCGAGCCAGGGCGATGGAGTCGGTCGGAACGGCGCTGAGGCCGGGAGGCGGATCATAGGGCCGAGTCAGGCGAGCGCGGCCGATGAAAAAACAGGCGAAAGCGGCGATCGCGAGTGCTCCGAGCATGCCGCCGAGGCCGTAGCCGATCCATCGCAGGGCGCGTGGCACTGGACGAGTCACCCGCCCTTCGCGGGTCGCATCGTGTGCATGCGCCGCAGCCGCCACTCCCCCGCTCCGCCGCGGAGCCAGGTCGCCTCGAAGCGGCCCGCAACCTCCACCGTATCCCCAGCCGGCAGCCGCACCCGCTCCGAATAAGTGCCGGACTGCCACGCCGTGTCGGCCGCAACCCGGGTGCTGTCAGCCGTCAGACGGTTGGCCAGCACCCGGTAGTCGGAGAAGGAGGCGAGGAACGCACGAATCGAGTCCGGTCCGATCACCGCGGCCTGCTCGGCGTCGGAGAGCTCGCCGTCGGGCGTATAGCTCGCCGCGAGACGGTCGGGCGCCATCGCCAGCATCATCTCGCTGTAGCCCGCCAGCGCGCGCTCGACTTCCGCCTGCGCCGGGGAGGACGACCGGAATCGCCCGCACCCGACTAGCAGCAGCGTGGCACAAACCAGTGCGCGGTTCATGAAGGGGACACGGGGATCGCTGCGGAGAAGCTGGGCACGGTGGCTTCCTCCAGCCAGAACCGGACTGCGTGCGGTGCCGCGGGCTGCCGACCCTGGACAAGCTGCAGCCTCGCGCTGGCCTCGGCAAGTTCGCCCGGGCAGGGCTCGTCGCCCATCGCCGTCGCATACCGCT
>JBDTTN010000420.1:0-3217 GCA_039930625.1 Gemmatimonadota bacterium
GTGAAGCTCCCCTTCAGGTGACCGAACAGTTCGGACTCGAGCAGCGCCTCGGGCAGTGCGGAACAGTTCACAGCCACGAACGCCTTGCGAGCCCGCGCGGACAGTGCATGCACCATCTGCGCGACGACCTCCTTGCCGGTGCCGGTTTCTCCGGTGATCAGGACCGTGGCGTTGGTCGGGGCCACCCGGGCGATGAGCGTGCGGAGCCGCTCCATCGCCGGAGACCGGCCGATCATCGTCGGGCCCGTGCCCACCCCTGCCCGCAACCGGAGCTGGGCCACCTCCCGTCGGCGATCCCGCTCATCCAGAGCGCGGTGCATCTTGAGGATCAGCTCCGGCGCGCTGAACGGTTTGCTGACGTAGTCGTATGCGCCCAATTTCATCGCCTCCACCGCCGTATCCACCGACGTTTGACCGGTCATGACCACGAACTGCGCGTCGGTCTGCAGTCCGCGCGCCATGCCGAGCAGGTCCATTCCACCCAGGCCGGGAAGCCCCAGATCGAGCAGCACCAGGTCGTAAAGCGAGGTGCCCAGCTCCTTCAGACCTTCCTCACCAGTCCCCACTGCGATCACCTCGTAGCCCTGCTCCCCGAGAAGTCTGGTGAGCAGCTTGCGGAACATCGCCTCGTCCTCGACGATGAGCACCCGCGCCGCCGCGGGAACATCGGCAGCGGCTGGTTCCAGATTCATTCCTGCTCCTCCAGCGTCTGCCTCAGCGCGGTGAGCAGCGACTCGGCAGTGTACGGCTTGGACAGAAAGTGCCGAATGCCGACGCCTACCTCCCCGCCCAGCTTCACGTTGTCACCCAGTCCGCTGGCGGCGATGATGCGCGCCCTTGCGTTGATATGGAGCAGGTTTCGGATGGTGGCCGGGCCGTCCATGATGGGCATCATCATGTCGGTGACGACAACGGCGATCTCCTCCCGGTGCTGCGCGTAGATGCCGATCGCCTCGGCGCCATTCGAAGCCAGCAGCACCCGGTAGCCGAATGCCTCGAGGGTTTGCCGGGTGAGCTGTCGCACCGACGCTTCGTCGTCCACGACGAGGACCAGTTCGTTATTGCCCCGCGGCAGCGCGGCCTGTTCCACCGGCTCAGTCGCCGGTCCGGTGGAGAGCCGAGCCGGGAGGTAGACCCGGAACCTCGTGCCTTTGTCAGGCTCGCTGGCCACCAGGATGAACCCGCCGTGGCTCTTCACGATCGCCAGCGACGTTGACAGGCCGAGGCCAGTGCCCTTTCCCGGAGCCTTGGTCGTGAAGAAGGGATCGAAGACCTGCTCCACCACTTCCCGGGACATGCCGGCACCGGTGTCCTCGACCCGGATCAGGACATACGGCCCTGGTCGCGCATCGACGTGCATGTCGGAGGTGTCCGACCCCAGCGTGACATTCTCCGCCGAGAGGGTGAGGCTGCCTCCATCCGGCATGGCATCGCGGGCGTTTACGCAGAGGTTGAGGAGCACCTGGTGCAGCTGGGTGGGGTCGCCCGCAACATTCCAGAGGCTCGAGTCCACCCGGGTACTCGTGCGCACATTCTTCGGAAAGGTGTCGCGGGTGATCCGCTCAATCTCCGTCAGCAGCCGTCCGATCTGCACCTCGAGGCGTTCGCCGGGTACTCCGCGCGCAAAGGTGAGCACCTGGCGGACCATCTCCGCGCCGTGCCGCGCGCTGGTGGCCAGCGTGTCGAGCAGCTCCTGTCGCTCGGTTTCCTCCGACTCCGTCCGCAGCAGCTCGACGGCCAGCAGAATCGGGGTGAGGACGTTGTTCAGATCGTGCGCGATACCCCCGGCGAGCGTGCCGATGCTTTCCATCCGCTGGGCCCGCAGGAACTGCTGCTCCAGCACCTTGCGGTCGGTGATGTCGGTATCGATCGTGAGGATGGATTTTGGGCCGCCCTGCTCGTCGTGGAGCAGTGTCCAGCGGCAGTCCATGGTGCGGACGGTGCCGGATTTAGTCGTGGTCAGCAGCTCACCACTCCAGGCGCCGGTCCGGAGGACCGCCGCTTCGCCCTGCTTGAATCTGGCCGCGTCGACGCAGAGCAGCGTATCGACGCGCCGGCCCGTAGCCTCGGCAGAGGTCCAGCCGTACAATCGCTCCGCCCCCTTGCTCCAGAAGCTGATGCGGTGCTCGAGGTCGCGCACCAGGATGGCGTCGCGCGCCTCGTCGATGAGCGCTGCCTGCTGCACCAGCGCCTGCTCCGCGCGCTTCCGCTCGGTGATATCCGAATCGACGCCGATCATCACCTGCGGCTTGCCGGCGGCGTCGCAGGTGCACTGCCCCAGCGCGGACACCCAGCGCACGCCGCGATCCGGCACCACGACCCGGAATTCGGCGCGGCAGGGCTGGCCGGTCTTGAGGGCCTGCCGCACAATGGCACCCGCCGCGGCGCGATCGTCGGGATGTACCAGCGCGCCTACCGCATCCATCTCGATCGGACGGAGGCCGTCCGGGAGGCCGGACACCGGGCCACCGCCCTGCAGCGTCGTCACCACCTTCGTCTGCAGGTCCCAGCGCCAGACCCCCATCCGGGCGGCCCCGAGCGCCAGTTGCAGCTGCTGGGTCCGCTGCCGCAGCGCCTCCTCGCTGCCACGCAACTCCTCACGCACCCGGTGCTGCTCGGTGATGTCCCGGAAATGCACCGCCAGCCCCTGTGCTGACGGGTAGGCGCGCACCTCAAACCAGCCGCCAAGCGGCGGGTAGTACTCCTCGAACTGCACCACCGCGTTGTCGGCGACCGCGCGCTCGAACTGGTGCTGAAATTCGGTGCCACGCGCCTCGGGGAACAGCTCCCACACCGAGCCTCCGAGCAAATCGACGCGCGGGTGCCGCAGGACTCGCACCGCTTCGTGGTTGACGTAGGTGAAGCGCCAGTCGCGGTCGACGGTATAGAACGCATCGGTGATGCTCTCGAGTGTCGATGTCAGTCCCGCCGCCAGCCGCCGGGTGGCCTCCTGGGCGTGATGCTGTTCGGTGATGTCCTGTGAGGTCCCGGCCAGTCGCTGCGGTCGGCCCCCGTCGGCCGACAGCAGTTCGGCGCGTTCCCGGATATGGCGAATCTCACCGCTCGGCAGCACGATCCGATGCACGAAATCGAGCGGCCCCTCGCCCGCGAGGACGCGGCCCTGCGCCACCCGCATCGCCGCCTGATCGTCCGGGTGCACCAGCGAGAGGAACGACTCGAAGCTGCCCGTGAACTCGGCGGCCCGCACACCGAACAT
>JBDTTN010000421.1:0-3209 GCA_039930625.1 Gemmatimonadota bacterium
GGCGATCTTCGCGCCGCTCTGGGCCAGGAGGTTGGCGGCAACCTGCATCCGCCACCGGGCCAGATACTGCATCGGTGGCTGGCCCACCAGCTCGGTGAACCGCTTCGCCAGGCTCGAGCGCGAGGTGGCGGCTGCATGCGCGAGCTCCGCCAGGGTCCAGGGATGCGCGGGCTGGCCATGGAGCAGGGTGAGGACCCGGCCGACGATTTCATCGCGCAGGCCCGCGAGCCATCCGGTCTGACCCGGGGGCAAGTCCTCCAGATAGCGGCGCAGCACCTCGATGAACATCAGCTCGGCCAGTCGGGTGAGGACGGTGTCGGCGCCGGCTCGCTTGTGGCGGGATTCCTCGGTGACCTGATGGGTGAAGCTGCCATGCCAGGCGGCGGACATGCCCCGCATGTGCATCCGGCGGGGCAGCGCCGCGAGCAGGGGATTGAATGGGCGGCGGTCGCAGCCCAGAAAGCCGCAGACGAATGTCGTGACCCGGGGCCCCTGGTCTCCGAGCAGCACGGTGTGGGGATAGCGATCCGGGGCCGTGGTATGCTGCTCCGGACCGACCCGGAGTCCCGGAGCACTGGACATCAGGTGCGCATCACCGTGGGGGAAGACGAGCACGTCGCCCGGCGCGAGCTCGACCTGGTCCTCGCCGACCAGGCCACCGTAGCAATGGCCTCCGGTCAGGATGTGATAGGAGATGAGATGCTCCGCCGCGGGCATGATCCGCGGGGTGAGTTCTCTCGCGGCCATGGTGTCCACGCTCCATGGCTCCGACGCCTCGACGGTGTAGAAGAATGCGCCGTCGAGGCGCACCACTCGCAGCAGGTCCGAGAGCGGATCCGTGGCGCTCGAATGCAGCGCCGGCGCGCCGACCGGTGAGTCGGGGTCGGGGCGCTCCGGAAAGGCGAGCGGGATGCCGGGACGCAGGATCATGGCTGGCCTCTCACGTGATAGATACGAGACCTAGCGTAGCGTTATGATCGAGTCCCGTCAATCCCCGCGGCCCCTTGATACGCTACTGGCTGTAGCGTAATGTACGGGCATGCGCAAACCAGCCTCCGATCCACCGGCGTCCCGGGCCACCCCCGGGCGTCCCCGGAGCGAGCCGGCCCGGCGCGCGGTCCTGCGGGCTGCGCGCGCCCTGGTAGAGAAGGGCGGCTACGCCGCCGCGACCATCGATGCCATCGCCGCCCGCTCAGGGGTGGCCAAGACCACGATCTACCGCTGGTGGCCCAATCGGCCACGCCTGGTGGTGGACCTGCTGGTGCAACTGGCCGCGGAGGCGGCGCCGCCCCCGAAGGGGCGAGATCCGCTCCGGGCGCTCCGAACCGAGCTCCGCCTCGGCGCGCGGTCGGCGGACACCATCCTGGATCGGCTGCTCACCTCGCTGCTGGGAGAGGCCCAGCGCGATCCGGAGATCCGTACCGCCCTTCTCGAGGGGCTGTTCTATCCCCGTCGCGTCGCGTCGGTCCGGGCCATCCGGCTGGCCCAGGAGTCAGGCGCGATCCGGCAGGATGTACCTCCCTATGTGGCGGTTGACCTGTTCTTCGGCCCGCTCTTCTATCGCATGTTTGTCAGGCACGAGCCGCTGACCGAGGACTTCATGATGCAGGTGTTCCACCACGTCATGACCGGTATCGGGGCCGTGCCCCCGCCGGCCACCCGGAGGAAACGCGCTAGATGAGCCGGGGATCAGGGGCGGTGCGGCGCGCCCGGGGGCCGCTCGTGGGCTTCGAATCTCCGGGGCATGGAGGAATTGCCATTACGGGGTAGATTCCCCCCCTTCGTCGGCCGAACCCGTCCCCCGTACCCAGCCGCTCGCCATGCACCACGAAACCGTCTCCTGGCACAGCCCGCCGCTGGGGCGCACCATGACCCTGCAGGTCATCGGACACGGCGGGGCGCGAGTGCTGGTCTTCCCCACCAGTATGGGTACCCATTCGGAGTGGCCCGATCGCCGCATGCACCAGGTGCTGCAGGACGACATCGACCACGGCCATATCCAGCTCTTCTGCCTTGATCAGCCGCACCAGGAGAACTGGGGCAACGAGGCGGTGGGGCCGGGCCACCGGGCCTGGATCCACGTGCAGTACTACCGCTACGTCCAGGAAGAGGTCCTGCCCTTTACGGCGTGGAAGAACTCCAATCCCTTCGTCATCACGACCGGCGCCAGCCTCGGCGCCAGCCACGCCGTGACCTTCGGGTTGAAGTACCCGAACTCGGTCGGGCGCATCCTCGGCATGAGCGGGCTGTACGATATCACCCGGATGATCGGCGGCTACAGCGACGAGAACGTCTACGCCGTGAATCCCAGCGCGTTCATGCGATTCGAGCACGATCCGTCACGGCTGGAAGCCTTTCGTCGCCAGGACATCATCCTCGCGATCGGTCGCGAGGACCCCATGTATCAGAACAACGCTGACTTCTCCGGACTCCTGTGGAGCAAGGGCGTCGGCAATGCGCTGCGGGTATGGGACGGCAATGCCCACGACTGGCCGTACTGGGAGAAGATGGCGCGGATGTACTTGAGGGGACACGACTAGGCGGCCCGGCTAACGGCTAACGGCTGACAGCTGGCAGGCTCACACTTCAGGAGATGGCATGTCCAAACGCGTAGGCCTCCTTGTCGGTCGCGAATGGTCCTTCCCGCCGGCGTTCATCGAAGAGGTGAATCGCCGGGATCAGGGTGTCGTGGCGGAATTCGTGTCGATCGGTTCGGTCGCCATGGATCAGCCCTGTCCCTACGACGTGATCGTCGACCGCATCTCCCACGAGGTGCCGTTCTATCGTACCTACCTCAAGCAGTGCGTGCTCGAGGGTGTGGCGGTGGTCAACAATCCCTTCATGTGGACTGCCGACGACAAATTCTTCGGCGCGGCCCTCATCACCAGACTCGGGCTTGCGAGCCCCAAGACGGTGGCGCTGCCGAACAAGGACTACATCAAGGGCATCATCCCGCACGAGAGCCTCCGCAATCTCCAGCTGGTGGACTGGGAGCGGCTGGTCCGGGAGATCGGCTTGCCCTGCATTCTCAAGGATGCGCACGGCGGTGGCTGGCGGGACGTCTACGTCTGCCACACGCTCGAGGAGTTGCTCGCCAACTACGACCAGTCCGGCCTGCTGACGATGATCGTGCAGGAGTTCATCCACTTCGACCAATTCGTGCGCTGCATGTGCCTGGGCCAGGAGGAGATCCTGGTGATGCAGTATGA
>JBDTTN010000422.1:0-3205 GCA_039930625.1 Gemmatimonadota bacterium
TCGTGGAGGGTTTTCAGCTGCCCTGGCTGACCGTGCTGGGGAAGCTGGCGACCCAGTACGCGCCCTGGCTGACCCATGGGGTTTCCGCGCTGCCGCTGTTGGCACTGATGGCGGTCGTGATCTACCTGATCTGGCGGGTGGACCATCCCTGGAAACGGCTGGATGCCTGAGGCGTTGCTGGCACCAAGCTTGCGCCTAATAGGCCCGCGCATAGAGCGCTAATCTATTGTCAGAAAACGACTTATACACACACACCAGGGAGTCTGACCCCTGAAAGTGTGGCGTGGAATCTGGGTAATGTAGGCCGGATGCCGCAGTGGGACCGGATTGTGAACCGGACCCGGCAATTCGGTGGACTCGGGAGAGGAGCCAATGGCCAAGGATTCGAGCGCACCAGACGGCAAGCCGCACGGGCCCGTGACGGTCGACGTGGTGATCCCTGTTCTGAACGAGGCGCACGTTCTGGAAAAGAGCGTCACCACGGTCAGGGCGTTCCTGGCGGAACAGAAGGGGTGGATCACCCGGGTCGTGGTCGTGGACAACGGTTCCACGGACGGTACCGACGTCGTGGCCCGGCGCCTGGCAGAGACTCACCCCGACGTGCGCTTCCTGCAGCTGCCGCAGCGCGGCCGTGGCCGAGCCCTGCGGCATGCCTGGACCCAGAGCGATGCGGAGGTGGTTTGCTATACGGATGTCGACCTGTCGACAGAGCTGGCGGCACTGCCCTTCCTGGTGCGCGCGGTGGTCGAGGAAGGGTATGACCTCGGCACCGGATCGCGGTTGCTGCCTCAGTCCCGGACGGTACGTTCCGCCAAGCGCGAATTCATCTCGCGCTGCTACAATCTGATGATCAAGGTGGTGCTCTGGACGTCGTTCAGCGACGCCCAGTGCGGGTTCAAGGTGGTGAGCCGGCGCGTGGTGCAGGAGATCGTGCCCGAAATCGAGGACCAGGCCTGGTTTTTCGACACGGAGCTGCTCGTGCTGGCCGAGAAGCGCGGCTACCGGATCAAGGACCTGCCGGTGGAGTGGATCGAGGACGACGACAGCCGAGTGAAGATCGTCAAGACCGCGTGGGAGGACATCAAGGGCGTCGCACGGCTCCGCTGGGAGCTGTGGCGCGACCTGCTGAGCCCGAGCCCCCGCACGGCAGTGGCGGTCTCGAAACGGGCGGTGCCGTGAAGCCTTCCCGCCGGACGAGCTGAGCCCGAATGGGCCCACTCTTTCTCACCGGCGCGACCGGGTTCGTAGGCCGGCGGCTGCTTGAGCGCCTTCCCCCAGCACAACACTCCGAGGTCCGCTGCCTCACTCGGCACCCGGCACAACTGCCGGCGACCCGAGGGGACGGTATACGGCTGGAATCCGTCGTCGGGGACCTCACCAGTCCTGACCGCTGGGCTGAACGGCTCGCCGGCGTCGAGACCGTGCTGCATCTGGGTGCCCTCACCGGCAAGGCACGGGGCGAGAGCTTCGAGGCGGTGAATCACGTGGCAACCCGGGGGTTGCTGGCGCGCGCCCGGGCCGCCGGCGTCACTCGATTCATCTTCGTCAGCAGCGTCGCTGTGGGCTTCCCCGATCAGCGCCACTATCCCTACGCACATTCCAAGGCCAGAGCCGAGCAGGCGGTGCTCGCCTCCGGGCTCGATACGCTCATCGTCCGCCCCACCATGGTGCTCGGACCCGGCAGCGCGGTCCTGACCGGACTCAGCCGCCTGGCGACCGCGCCGGCAGGCATCGTGTTTGGCGCCGGAAAACTGCCGGTCCAGCCAATTCACGTCGATGATCTCGCCGACCTGCTCATCGCCGCCCTCGCCCTGCAGCCTCTCGGCGGTCGAACGGTCGATGCGGGCGGCGCCGAGGTGCTCGAATTGAATGAGCTGCTGCGGCAGATCCGCGTGAGGGCCACCGGCCGACCGGGGCCGATGCTGCATCTGCCGCTCGCGCCCATCCGCGCGGCGCTGGCCGCGATCGAACCGCTGGCCTTCAGCCTCCTGCCCTTCACCGCCGGCCAGCTCGCCTCATTCGCCAATGCCGGCACCGCCAGGCCCGATCCGCTGGTGACGAGACTGCACCGGCCAATCCTCGATCTGGCGGCGATGCTCTCCACCGCCCGGCCAGATGCCTGACAACGTTGCGGGGACAGGCGAACCCCTGGCGGAGGAGTGCCGGGTCTTCACCCGCTACCTCGCCGGTCGGGAGCCCGACGAGTACATCCGGGTGCGCTACGAGCGGGGCCACGCCCGAATCCCGTATCTCCAGTCAGGCGGCCTGACTGGCGTCGATCTTGCCCTGCTGCGGGTGGCCCGGCTGAACCCGATTCTGGCGCGCGCCGCCGACGGCTACAGCCGGTTCTTCCGTCCGACCGGCGCATTGCGACAGAAGCTGGTGCTGCTGTACGCCGTCCTGGAAAACAGCCCCGACACGCACGCCTGGTTCAACTCCGGCGCGATCGGCGGTCCGGTCGTCCTCCTCGGCGGGCTGGCGCTGCACGGTCTCGCCTCCGGCGCATCGCTGCTGCTGGGCATCGTCGTCATCGGGCCGCTGCACCTCGCCGCCCGCCTCGGTGGCGGTGCGGGCCGCGGTGGCGCATGACCCGGGTTCTCGTGGTCGGTTCGGGGCCCTCCGGGGTGCACTTCGCCCAGCAGGCGCTCAGCCGCGGGCACGAGGTCACGCTGCTGGATGTCGGCTATCCCAAGCCGGACGTGGTCGCGCCGGATGCGACCTTCGACGGGCTCAAGACCGCGATTGCCGACCCTGCCGGATATTTCCTCGGCGAGGATGGCCAGGGCGTGGTTTACCCGTCCACGCATCCCTCCTACTACGGGCACCCGCCTAGCAAGCAGTATGTGTTCAGGATCCCGGACGGATTCAAGGTGCGTTCGAGTTCGATGGAGGCGCTCTTCTCCTTTGCCCGGGGCGGGCTGGCAGAGGCGTGGACGGGCGGATCCTACGCCTTCAACGATAGCAACCTCGCGGACTTCCCCTTCAGCTACGCCGACATCCGGCCGTATTACGCCGAGGTCGCGCGACGCATCGGCATCGGTGCCGGCGATGACGATCTCGCCCGATTCATCCCGCTCGAGGCCGAGTACCTCGAACCGCTCCCGCTCGATCCACACTCGGCCCGTCTGGTGGCCCGGTATTCCATGCGGCGGGAGCAGCTGAATCGCGAGCTGGGCTTCTACCTGGGGCGCTCCCGGGTGGCGGT
>JBDTTN010000423.1:0-3203 GCA_039930625.1 Gemmatimonadota bacterium
GCTTGCACCGCGCACCCTTTGATGAAACTGACCGCCACACCGGCCAACCCATCCGGAGTAACATGCGAGAACCGCTCCGGCTCCGCCTCGAGAACCTGCTGTGCCATCGGACGGAAGGCCTCCCGGTACCGTGCAAGTTCGCCACGCATCTTGGTTCCGATCACCATGTGACGGCCGCCGATCACCCAGAACTCGAAGAACAGCCGGATTCGCCTTGGCTCGCGGGACAGCCGGTCCATCTCCTGCCGCAACAACGCCACCAGCCGCTCGAGAGGTACGGCGACGGCCTGGATCTCGGGGCCGATGTGAAGCACGGTGGTCGTTGCGAGGAGCCAGTCCAGCAGCGCGACGACGAGTTGGTCCCTGGACTTGAAGTGAAACAGCACGAGGCCGGTGCTCAGGTGAGCCTTGACCGCCACCAGACGGACGGTGAGGCCGTCCAGACCTTTCCGCGCGGCAACCTCGTAGGCGGCCTTGATGATCTGCTCTCGGCGGGTCTCTTCCGACGCCTTCCGTCCCGGCATTGCCACCTCTGAGTGGATGATCGTCCCCTCGCGGCCCGCGAGAGCCTTGGAACAATGTATCGAGCGCCCGAGCCACAGACGAGCACGCCGCAGCGCGCTACGGCCGGTGCGAGGTCACCCCGCCAGACTTCGCCCGGGCGCTTGCGACGGCGAATCTGATGGAGCCGAGCGTAAGTACAGGGTCGCCGTTATGCCCGCTCGGGGAACGGCCTCAAGCCGCACCGCGCCCACACGAAGGAGTCCCAGGGTACGCATCGTCCCACCCCCCAGACCATCCGCCATTGCGTCAGTGAGTCCCGCAGCCACGAGCGAGGCAAGTGCTCGTTGCCCGCAATGCGCGGCGATCCGCACTATGACGTGGTCGCCCGCTCGTAGACCGAGCTGCCCAGCGTCCCAATCACACAGCGTCACCCGGTCCACACCTGCAAGCATCCAGCCGCCGGCCCCGACGGAGTTCCGCAACCTGATCGCGACGGCGAGAATCATCCGCTCGACCACCGATCGTGGCAACGGAACCCGCGCAGACTCCGACGCCCCCGGTGCCATGAATCGCACCTGCTTGCTCAATAATCCGTTCAGCTCCGGGACCAGGTCAGCGAGCACTGCGGCAACGTCCACCTCGGTGCCGACATCACCCCCGGCCCAACCAGTCTCCGCCATGCTCTGCCTCGACCCAAGGAATGACTTTCGGCATTGACCGTTTGTTCAATCCATAGTATGTTGAACGACAGGTCAATGTCAAGCCGGGTGCGAAAGTGTGGAGGGGATGGCGGCGGAGGAGCCGGCTGAATCCGATATCGTCAGAGCTTGGCGTGAACCAACTCAGAAGTATCGCGAGCGCGAGGCCACCGCTCGGGCGAACCGGCACGAGCGGGCCGCCGCCGATGTGACTGCCCTGCTCCAGTCTGCCGGGGCTTGTTCGCGGGGGGATGCACCGCTAGGCCTTCAGGCCGTGAAGTTGCTGTGTGAGGCGCTTCACGCCGATGGCGCCACCCTGACCCGCATCCGTGGCGAGCAGGGGCGGCTGTGTCGAATCTCACGCGGGACGAGTCGGGAACCGTTTCCGTCACGCCGATGGCCCATAGCCGCCACACCAGCGGCGGGACTCGCTGATCACCCATCGGCCCCGATCGAGGTCGAGCACATCCCGTCGCCTTCGGCGCGAGCTCTGGTACCGCAACAGCCCGCGGCAGGAACCACCTCCGCATTCCACGCGCTACTTTATGCGCCCGGGAGCTCACTGCCATTCGGGTGCCTCAGCCTGCACTCCCGGCGTGATCTGCAGCTCGACGTGGCCCGCCGAGCGTTCCTTGATGTCCTGACCGGCGAACTGGCCGCGATCCTGGCCGCGTCGCCGTTGCCTGACGCCGCCGAGACCACCACCCGATAGCACGACCATGTTTTCCCCAAGACGATCCGCGAAACAATACTCCGAGGTGGCCGGGAACAGCCCCAGCCGCATCGACGAGTCGCTCCGCGAGAACATGCGACGTCGGCACCATGCACTGAGCATGTTCCGTCGGGCGTCGGTGAGCGACCCCCCGATGACACACCTGGTCGCGGACGCGCTGGACCTTGCGCAACACTTCGTCGGGCCGGATCGGATCGCCTACGCCGTTAGCACCGCGGTAGGGGATGGGTTTGAATTGCAGGCCGGACTCGGCTGGGAACTCGGGATCGTCGGGTACGCAGGTCTGAGTGGGGGACCGACAGCCCTGAGCGCCTACACCCTTCAACTCGGGCGGACGGTCGTGGTCGAGGACCTCCGACTAGCGCCCGTTCTGGGCGAAGACGCCTTGCTCGTCTCTACCGGTACGATCAGCGCACTGACCGCGCCAGTTCGCGGTCAGAGCGGGTCCTCCGGCCTCCTCGGCGCCTTCAGCTCGAGTCGCCGTCTCTTCGGCCCAGACGATGCCGAGTTTCTTCAGGGAATCGCCGACGTCATCTCCGCCGCCCTCTACCGGCAAGAATGGCAGCGCCACTCCACGCGACCCTCGCTGCCTTGGCAGGCGAAGGAGAACCCGGCGCCCGTGAGCAGAACGCCCGCGGGGAAGTGGGACTCCCCCGAGCCGGAGGACGATCCATGCTAGTTGCCTGCCGGTACGATCGGCGCTCGACGATTGCCGCCTCCCCATGAAGACCCCGGAGTGGTGGTTGAGCGACGGGGCACCACGCGAGGATGCGACTGGACAGCTCCCCCCGTATCGAGGCATTCGAGGCGCCACACCTGTTCCTCCTGCACACGATCCTCGTGTACCACCGCACGATGATCTCGACGGGGTGGCACCCGCGAGTACTCATCCTGCGCCTGACCCGAGTGCCGTACCTGGACCTGCGTGGTGCGCGCTCGATCGCACTGCTCGCTGAGTTGTGCCGGGAGCGACGGACCCTTTTGCTGCTTAGCGAGGTGCACCCCGAAACTCGACAGGGGTTGGGTCGGGGTGGAGTGATGGATGAAATCGGACCGGGCAACATCTTCTCCCGCTGGGAGGATGCGCTGCAGCGAGCGCGAGACTTCCTGGGGCACCGTGCCGCCGACGGCCCGGCGTAGCGGGATCCCCTTCGGCCCTGGCGTCGGGACGCGCTTGAGGAGTCACCGTTCAGCAGATTTGGCGACCCCAGCCTCCCCTATCCTCCGCTGCTCCAACCGACCCAGCAGCTGCAGCAGCCCATCAAGAA
>JBDTTN010000424.1:0-3202 GCA_039930625.1 Gemmatimonadota bacterium
TCTCGGTGAGGCGCTGTCCTCCCGACGTGCGCGCCGCGAGCGCAATGCCGAAGTCGGCCAGCGTCGCCTGCCCCTCGTGCAGCAGGATGTTCTCGGGCTTGATGTCCCGGTGGATCACCCCCTGTCGGTGGGCGTACTCCAGGGCACTCGCGATCTGCCGCGCGATCGTCAGCGCCGCTTCGATGTCGAGCTGCTTCTCCCGCTCGAGCCGCTGGCGCAGCGACTCCCCCCGGATCAGCGTCACCACAAAGTAGAGGTAGGGATTCTCCGATCCCGGACCTCCCGGCGCCTCACCCGAATCGATGAGGGTGACGATGTGGGGATGCTCCAGTCTTGCGGTCAGCATGATCTCAGCGAGGAACCGCTCCCGGCCGACGAAAGCTGCCACTTCGGGTCGGAGCACCTTCAGCGCGACGCTGCGGTCGTGCTTAAGGTCGTGGGCGAGGTAGACCGTGGCCATGCCACCCTGCCCGATCTCCCGATCGAGCCGGTAGCGGTGCTGGAGCGCTGTGATCAGGCTGGGTGGTATGGCGGACATCTTCCCCTACTTCTGCCCCACCTTGGCAGCCAACTCCCCCAGCCAATTCTCGACGTAGACCACCGTCCCTGGCCCGCTTCCCGACGGGTCGCGGATCATCAGGAAGTGCTTGTCGTCAGGCGTCACATCGTACTGCTGCCGGTTGCGCGCAGCGCGGTAATTGCTGAGCGGAAAGAGCGGCCGCGGTGTGCCTGCCACAAACGTGGGCCCGGGCGCGATGTCGACCGCCATCATCTGGCCCGGCCCCTTGAAGAACAGCTCGCGCCCGCTGTGCGCCCAGCGCGGCTCCGAACCCCCGTCCCGCGACACGATCTGGGTCGAGGCCGCGCTCGGGAAGGGGACCACATACAGCTCCTTCCTTCCAGTCGCGACCGACACGTAGGCCAGCCAGCGTCCATCCGGCGACAGCGCGATCTGGCTGGTGAGCTCCTTGCCCACCACCAGCGGCACCAGCGCAGTATCGCCTGTCAGGCGCCTGGCGCGGACCCGGCTCAGAGCGCGCTCCTCGTCGGAGCGCACCACCAGCCACTGGCCGTCGTGCGACAGCTCCGCCTCCCACAGCCCGTACTTGTGATGCAGCAGCAGCGTCGGCGGCGCGCTGCCGTCCACCGGCATGCGGTAGATGTCGTAGTCGTCCTGGTTGCTGCTGCCGCGCATGTTGGAGGAAAAGGCGATCGAGCGACCATCCGGTGCCCAGGAGGGGCGCCAGTTGACACTCCCATTCTGGGTGAGCTTCTGCCGAGTCCCGTCCGCGCGCCGGATCCAGAGCTGGGTCGACCCCTCGCGGACTGCAACCGCCAGCGACTTGCCATCAGGTGACAGGGCAGGGTACTCGAACTCTCCCCGCCAGGTGGGATCCACCGGCTCGGCCCGACCGTCCCGCCCCACCCACACCAGCTCCGGCGCGGTGTTCGCGGCGCCCTTGAGCGAATACACCGCGCTGCCGGAGGCCGAGATGGCGAAGCTGCTCGGCTCGACATTCTCGATCACCGGGATCGCGCCCCCGCTGAGCGCGAGGTGCTTGCGGTCGAACTTCGCCGCGAAGAGCCCTCCCTCGCGATCGGTGTACAGCAGCTCCCCGGTGGAGGCATACCAGGCCCCGGCCGCGTTCGCGACCAGGAGCCGAGCGCTGTCGGCCGCGAGGTCGTAGGCGTACACCGACGATTCGACGGCGCAGTTGCCGGGGCAGGCGGTAAAGAGCACCGCCTTCCCACCGGCCACCGGCTGCAGCATCGCGATGTTGATCCGGTTCTCGGACGTGTCGCGTCTCAGCGATTGGCTCGCCCCACCCTCCGCCGAGACGCGGCGCAAATCCTGGTTGGCGCCGAGGTAGACAATGTCGCCACCGTCCAGCCAGGCCGCGGCGAGATAGGTATCCGCGACGTCGGTACTGACGGTGATCGAGCCGCCCCCGTCGACGGCGACCTTCTTGAGCTTCCCATCTGCAGTGAGGTACCCGACCCACCTGCCATCCGGAGAGAAGAACGGAGACAGGCCTCCCTCGGTGCCGGCGATCGGCGTCGCCGTCCCTTCGTATCGCCGCTTGCGGAAGAGCTGGACACCGGTGCCGGCCGAGTCGGAGAAGACGATGCTCGATCCATCCGGCGCGATCGCCACCCGGGTAGCGAGGATATCGGTCCCTGGCGCGAGGAACCGGGCGAAGCCGTGATTCCAGAGCACCACCTGCTGCCGACTGACTCCGGGCGCAGGGGTGTGCCGCAGCCAGCCCCAGGCGGCGAGCAGGGTGGCAATGATGGCGACCGCGATCGCGACGGACTTCCCGGCTTCACGCCCTCCCGCCCTTCCGCCTTTTCGCCCGTCCGCCTTCCCGCCAGACCGCGCTCCCGCCTGACCGCCTAACGCTGCCGCGAACTCCGCCGCGCTCCCCCACCGGTCCGCCGGCAACTTCTCCAGCGCCGTCAGCACCGCTGCCTCCACCTGCGGCGGGATGGTGCGCCGCTGGCCGGTGAGCGAGCGGGGCGACTCGGTGAGCACCCGCGCGACGATCGCCTGCGCGGTCGATCCGGTGAACGGCGGATCGCCGGTGAGCATCTCGTAGGTGATGCAGCCGAGTGCGTACACATCCGAGCGGGCGCTGATCTCCCGTTCGCCCATCGCCTGTTCGGGACTCATGTAGTGCGGGGTGCCGAGGCTCATCCCGGTCTCGGTCATGCGGGTGTTGCCGGCCTTGCTCGCGGCGAGGGCGATGCCGAAGTCGGCCACCAATGCGGAGCCGTCGTGGAGCAGGATGTTCTCGGGCTTGATGTCACGGTGGATGACGCCGCGGCGATGGGCGTAGTCGAGTGCGCCCGCCACCTCGGTCGCGATCCGCACCGCATCGGCCACCGGAAGCTGCTTCTCGCGGGTGAGCCGGTCGCGGAGGGTCTCGCCTTCCACGAACGGCATCACGTAGTAGAGCGCCCCGCCGTGGCCGCTCGCCGGGTCGGACACCTCACCCGAGTCCAGCAGCGGAAGAATGTGCGGATGCTGCAGGCCCGCGGTGGTCTCGATTTCCTTGAGGAAGCGCTCCGCGCCGATCACCGCGGCAAGTTCGGGCCGCAGGACCTTGATCGCCACCTTGCGATGATGCCGCAGGTCCTCGGCCAGATAGACCGTCGCCATCCCGCCCGCGCCGAGCTCGCGATCGAGAGCGTAGCGGTCAGC
>JBDTTN010000425.1:0-3199 GCA_039930625.1 Gemmatimonadota bacterium
AGTCTGGCCCGCACATCCACCAGGTAGCTCCTGGCCCCCTGTTTTCGGTCCCGACATGACCCACCTCTCCTCCTGGATGCCGATCCACGACGCGGCGGCCCGGTACAGCATCCGGATCTCGGCGCCACCGACGCAGGTCTACGCCACGCTTCTGGCTACTGACTTCAGCCGGTCGCTGGTCGTCCGGGGACTGATGGGCATTCGGCTGCTCCCCGGCCTGCTGCGGACTCCCACCACGACCTGGCGCCGCCTGACGGGACACCCGCGGACTCGCGCATCGCTCCGCGATCTGGCGGACTCCGACTTCATTCTGCTGCAGGAGTCGCCGCCGCACGAGATCGTGCTGGGGATCACCGGACGTTTCTGGAAGCTCGCGGCCGAGGTGGTGCGGATTCCCCCGGAACGATTCCGCGATGCGCTTCCGGAGGGACTCGCGCAGGCGGTGTGGAACTTCGAATTGACTGATGTAGAAGGCGGAACCGAGCTCGCGACCGAGACGCGGATCCGCTGCGCCGACCCTGCGACCCGGCGTCAGTTCCTGCGCTACTGGCGCTTCGTCTCTCCCGGCAGCGGCCTGATCCGCCACGCGATTCTGGCGCAGGTCCGGCGTGAGGCGACGGCAAAGACGGGTTGACGGGAGAACGGGGCAATAGCCCTGATTGTCAGCCAGCCCGTCCGACAGCACATAGGTGCCGGGCCCGGGGAATGCCTCGAGGAAGGTCGCGAGAGGCACCAGGGCCAGTGCCGTCGCCGCAGCCTGCGAGGAGCGCCATAGCGAGCGCCCAGCTTCGCAGCCCTGCCAATTGCTGATGCCCACGCATTCCGCTCTCGGCCTCCAGCATCGGTCAGGGCCGCGCCTGGCAGGTGGTTCCTCCCGGATTGGCGACCGTGAACACCTGAGTGAACGCCTGTCGGAACGAGCCGGTGGCATCGTAGGTCGTGGCTGAATTCATCGTGGATACCAGCCGGAAGGAGAAGGTGCCCGCGACCACACTGTCGGTGAAATCCACGCCAGTGATCGTCAGGCGGCCCGGAGCCACGCTGTCCGTCTGGTACGAGAGACCGCCGGTGCCGAGGGAGTAGGTTCGGGCAAATCTGCCCGTGCTCACATTGGCGAGGGTGAAGGTCTTCGCGCCCCGCAGGTCGGCCGCGCGGATCTCCAGCACGTCGGCGTTCGGGACGGCGGGAGCCAGCGGTGCGAGCGAGAGGATGAACCCGTAGTCCCCGCATCCCGCGTGAGCCACGACCGGAGGCACTGTCTGTCCATCGATGGCAATCTTGATGAGGGCCGGGCCGTTGAGGCCCGGGCCCTGGCTGTCACCGCACGCCGCGAGTGCGAGGACGGCCAGCAATGTCAGGCAGCGTGAGCGCATGAATGCCCCCGAGGTGTGGGAAGCCAGACACATTGCGAGCCAGGAGGGGCTCGAGATCTTCTTCGCCATGGATGTATCTCGTTAGCCGCGCCGTACTGCAAACTCCTCCCGCCATCCCGCCCTACCGCGTTCCCGCCAGTCCGCCCTCCCGTCTTCCCGCCATTCCGCCTTCCTGCGGCCCATCTCCCTCAAGTTCGTCCTCCATCTCCTGCCGCCGGAGCAGCTCCCAGTAGCGCGCCCGGTTCCCCATCAGTGCCTCATGGGTGCCCTGTTCCACGACACACCCCCCGTCCAGCACCAGGATCCAGTCGGATTCACGCACTGCCGAGAGCCGGTGGGAGATGATGACGCGGGTGCGGGAGGCGAGCACGTCGCGCAGCCCCTTGAGAATCTGCACCTCGGTATGGGCGTCCACCGCCGAGAGCGCGTCGTCGAGGACGAAGATGGGGGGATCCTGGGCCAGCGCCCGCGCGATCGCCGCCCGCTGCTTCTGGCCGCCGGAGAGATTCACGCCCCGCTCCCCCAGCATCGTGTCGAAGCCGTTCGGCAGGTCGGGCAGGGCCGCGGTGAGCTGCGCCGTCTCCGAGACCCGCTCCAGCCGGCCGTCGTCCGGCGCGCCGAGCAGCACATTCGCGCGCAGCGTGTCGCTGAAGAGAAAGGTCTCCTGCGGCACGAATCCGATCGCGAGATGCAGGTCGCGCAACGTGAGGTCGCGGAGGTCGACGCCGTCAATCCGGATCCGCCCTCGATCGGGATCATAGGCCCGCACGATCAGTTCGGCGAGCGACGACTTGCCGGTGCCGGTGGCGCCTACGATCCCGAGTGACCCGCCCGCCGGTACGGTAAACGAGATGTCCTGCAGCACCCAGCCCCGCTCGGGAGCGTTGGGATAGCGGAACCAGACCTGATCGAAGTCGAGGCTCCGGGCGCGCGCGGCCGGCGGGAGCGCCACCGGCGCTGCGGCATCGGCGATCGCCGGCTTGGAGTCGAAGAGCACATTGAGTCGGCCCATCGACGCCTCACCCCGCTGCACCAGATTCACCGCCCAGCCCAGCGCGATCATCGGCCACACGAGATATACCAGCCAGGTCCCGAAGGCGACGAACTCCCCCACCGAGATCGTGCCCTTGATGATCAATTCCACCCCGAGCCACATCACCGCGACCGCACCGAGTCCGCCCAGGAAAGACAGGAGGGGGTGAAAGGCGCCATACACCCGCGCCAGTGCTAGATTGCGGCTGGCGTACTCAGCGTTTATCGTGCTGAAGCGCTCGATCTCCGCCGCTTCCTGGCGGTAGGCGCGGACGATGCGGGACCCGGAGAGGTTCTCATGGACAGCCGCCGTGAGATCCGAGTAGGCCGCCTGGATCCGCAGAGTACGCCGCTGAATCGCGGCCCCGAAGACCACCATGCCGATCGGCAGGCCGAGCAACGGCAGCAGGGTGATGCCGGCGAGCCGCGGGCTGATGTGCAGCAGGTAGGGCACCACCATGGTGGCGCGGACCAGTGTGTCTGACAGATACATCGCACCGGGACCCGCTACCATGCGGACGGCGAGCAGGTCATTGGTGGCCCGGGCCATCAGGTCTCCGGTGGGGAACCGGTCGTAGAACTCGGCCGACTGCCGCTGCAGATGTTCGAAGAGCCGGTCGCGGACATCGGTCTCGACCCGGCGACTGACGCTGTTGAGGGTCTCGCGCATGACGTACCGCGCGACACCACCGGCGACCGCCACGGCGAGCAGCAGCAGGAGGACGTGCCGCACCTCGGCGATGTTGCCGCCCGCTCTCAGGGCGTCGATGCCGCGCTGCAGGTAGGTCGGCGCC
>JBDTTN010000426.1:0-3198 GCA_039930625.1 Gemmatimonadota bacterium
CCTCTCACCCGACCTCCTGTGACCGTTGAGCTCTCCCCGACCGGCGAAGTGGCAGCCCCCGGTCATGTCGGCGTGGCCTTTCGTGCGATGGGCTTCGGGGTGTGCTTCGGACTGGCGGTGACCTCCGCCCTGCTCTGGCTGGTGCGGACGATTCAGCTCTCCGCTGCCCAGCCCGCCGGCGGAAAGCCTGACGAGACGATCGTCAACCTGCTGCTCCTCGCCTGGCTGGGCGGCGCGGCGCTTGCCACTGCAGCCGGGTTCTCCCTGATGCGACCTCTCGTCTCGCTCTACCGCAGGGGCGGCCTGGCGATGGTGGCAGGGTTCGCCACGCTGGTAGTGAGCTTCGTGACCCAGCCGGTCGACGCACTCTACGGGCGAGCCGGGCTCCTCGGGCTCTCCACGCTCGCCACTCTCCTCTGCCTCCTCCTCGCGCGGGCCATCGCCAGGAAACGGACATGATGCCGCCACTGGCCGTCGCGGAACTGGGCCCGGTGCCCTACCATAAGGCGCATGCGCTGCAGCGGGCCCTCGCGGACCGGCGTATCAGCGGCGAGCTCGATCGCGACGTCCTGCTGCTCCTCGAACACGAGCGGACGATCACCCTCGGACGCGGCACCCGGGCGAGCAGCCTGCCGCTCTCGCCCGAGGCACTCGCGGAGCGGGGGCTCACGGTGGCGGAGGTGGAGCGGGGAGGCGATGTCACCTGGCACGGTCCGGGGCAGCTCGTGGGCTATCCGATCCTCGATCTGCACGGCCACCGGCTCGACCTCCACTGGTACCTGCGCCAGGTTGAGGAGGCGCTCATCGTGGCGCTCGCGCAGATGGGCCTGCCCGCGGAGCGGAACCCCGGACAGACCGGCGTCTGGACCAGCGGGAGAAAGATCGCAAGCATCGGCGTCCATGTCCGGCACTGGGTCACCTCGCACGGCTTCGCACTCAACGTCTCGAACGACCTCCGCGACTTCGACCTCATCGTGCCATGCGGGATCAGCGGCGTGGAGATGACATCGGTGGCACGCGAGCGGGCCCTCCAGGAAGAAATCGACGCGGAGCGAGCCTCGAGCCTCCCGGCCGAGGCCACCGATCTCTGGCGCGAGACGATCGCGGCCGTGAGCCATGGCATGGGCTGCGTCTTCGGCCGGACCCCCGTCTCTGTCGCGCTAGCAACGCTGCTGCCCCAGGGAACCGCTCGGCCCGAACCGGCGTATTAGGAGCGTCCCTTTCGGAGCGACCATGTCCGATCCTATCGACGTCCGTACCACCGACCGCGAACGCCTCCCGCCCGGCCAGATCGTCACCAGGAAGTGGCCGGTGCTTCACTATGGCACTGTACCCTCCGTCGATCGAACCAGTTGGCGCTTCCGGGTGAGTGGCGCGGTCGAACAGCCCTTCGAACTCACCTGGGACCAGCTCCTGGCCTTTCCTCGGCAGGAGACGCTGTGCGACATCCACTGCGTCACCAGGTGGAGCCGGTACGACAATCTGTTCGAGGGGATCTCCGTCGCGGCGATCATTTCGCAGGCGCAGCCGCGCCCCGAGGCGTCCTACGCGCTGATCCACGCCGAACACGGCTTCACCACCAACCTGCCGCTGGAGGATCTCCTCAAGCCGGCCAACATTCTCGCGCTGAAACACAACGGCCAGGATCTGGACCCGGAGCACGGCGGGCCGGTGCGTCTGGTCGTGCCCCATCTGTATTTCTGGAAGAGCGCCAAGTGGATCCGTGGATTCGAGTTCCTCGAGGAGGACTACCCCGGATTCTGGGAGCAGAACGGCTACCACATGCGCGGCGAACCCTGGGCTGAAGAGCGCTACGGACGAGCCGATCCGGTGCGGATGCGTCGCGGCCCGCGGAAATAGGCCTGCGCCAAGTTGTCAACGGGTGGCGGAGCACCGTGGTCCGGTCTCCGCCATTGCATTTCGATGGGGGCGGGGGCATTGTGTTTACCCTATGACTGCTCCGACCGAGCGCCGCCCTCCCGAGGCGCAGGCCGACCAATTGGTCCACGATATTCTCAAGGCTGCCCATGGCTGGGCCCGTGAGGCTCCTGCTGCGGTGCAGCCGGCGGTGCGCGCCGTGTGCATCCGGCTGGGCGAGATGGTGGCGGATCAGCGCAACTTCTTTGCGCCGCTGCCCGAGCCGCAGGAGGCTGAGCGGGGTCAGGTCCTCGTGCTGGTCGCCAAGCGGTTGACTGTCGCCGCGGCAGCTGAAGGGCTGGAGCCGCAGCTGGCGGCACTGACCGAGCTGGAACTCAAGTCCACTTCCTCATGGGCCCTGGTGCCTGCGGCACAGGGTGAGTGGGTTTCCACCGCCGTCCAGTACCTGGAGGGCTGTGCCCGGGATGTCCCGGCCGACCAGCGCCCCGATCCCTACTGGGCCGACGATGTTGTCGCGGGGGTGATCGCATCGGTCCGCGCAGTGCTTGGGGTCGACGATCTCCATGCCCGGACCGAGACTCAATATCCCGGGGGCAGGAAGACGGGAGAGAACCCAGTGGTCGAGGAGGAGGAGTAGGACCAGCGGCGAGAAGGGAATGGGGAATGGAAGAAAATGATGAACCCTCCGCGGCGTTGGCCGGGGAGGGTTTGTGATTTCGCTCGCTGAGTGCTCTTCCGTTCCCCTTTTCTCCTTCCCCTTTTCCTCGTCGCTGACCTACGCCTCGCGCTTCCCCTGCACCGCAAACAGCTCCATGAATCGCCCGAATACGGTGATCCCCTCCCACAGCTGGTGCAGGTCGAGCTTCTCGTTCGGGGAGTGAAGGCCATCGTCAGGAAGCCCGATCCCGGTGAGCAGCACCGGGGCGCCCATCGTGCCGAGGCGCGGGATGATGGGGATCGAGCCACCGGCGCGGACCCGGACCGCGGGCCTCCCCACGACTTCCATGAACGCGGCATCAAGCACCGCGAAGGCTGGCGTGGTAGTGTCCACCTGCACCGGGTCACCGCCATGAAGAATCCGGACCTCGGCGTCGGCGTACTTCGGTGTCGCGGCCTTGACGGCCCGCGAGAGCCACTTGGCCACGTCCGCAAATGGCAGCCCGGGCACCAGGCGGAGACTCACCTTTGCGGTGGCCACGGCGGGAATCACCGTCTTGGCTCCCTCGCCGACGAAGCCGCCCTTGATGCCGTGAATCTCGAAGGTCGGCAGCGCCCAGGTCCGCTCGAAGACCGAGTACTTCTTGAGCCCGGTGAGCGCCT
>JBDTTN010000427.1:0-3197 GCA_039930625.1 Gemmatimonadota bacterium
GAGAACGACGGGGTGCATCGAACGAGCGGACGGATTTACAAGATCACCTATGGCCACCTCGCTAAACCGGCCGTGGCGGATGTATCCAAGCTGACCGACGCCCAGTTGGTCGAGATGCAAAGCCAGCCGAACGAGTGGTTCGTGCGCCATGCCCGGCGCGTGCTGCAGGAGCGAGCGGCCGATCCGCTGATCCGGTTCCGCGAAGTGAATGTCGCGGGGACGGGTGCCCTGGCGAGGCAGGCGGTGGCTGCGGGGGTGCGGCGGCTCGTGTTCGTCAGCAGCATCAAGGTGAATGGGGAGCAGACGACCACGGGCGCTCCGTTCCGGGAGGGGGATTCACCGGCACCGGAGGATCCCTATGGCCAGTCGAAGCTGGAGGCCGAGCAGCTCCTGATGCGGATTGCCACGGAGCGGGCGCTGGAGGTGGTCGTGGTCCGACCACCGCTAGTCATCGGCGCCGGTGTGGGCGGCAACCTTGAGCGGCTGCTGGGCACCATCGACCGCGGTATCCCGCTGCCCCTGGGCTCAATCCACAACCGACGGAGTCTGATCACGCGCGACAATCTTGCGAGACTGCTGGTCGCGGCGGCGGTGGTGCCGGCGGCGGCAGGCCAGCTGTTCCTCGCGGCGGATGAGCCGCCACTCTCGACTGCCGAACTGGTGCGGCTGCTGGCCCGTGGCCTGGGCCGGTCGCCGCGGCTGGTGCCGGTACCCGGTGCACTCCTCACCACCCTCGGCGCGCTCACCGGGCAACGGGCGGTCATCCATCGGCTGACGGGTTCGCTGGAGGTCGACGCCAGCAAGGCGAGGCGCCTGCTCGGCTGGGAGCCGGCGGAATCGCTGACCGACGGGGTGGTGCGCTGCGGCGAGGCGTATCGTGCGCGGACGGTGCGACCGTGACCGTGACGACGCTCGTAAGTCTATGTTGTTCCGCCGGCCTGGCCTGGCTGCTGACGATGTGGGTGCTGCGGCGCGCCCCGCTGGACCATCCCACCACGCGCAGTTCCCACAGCCAGCCCACCCCGCGCGGCGGCGGTCTCGCGATCGTCGTGACCACGCTGCTGGGGACGGCGGCGGGCGCGGTGCTCGGGGTGGTCGATCAGCCGCTCGCCTGGGCGCTGAGCGGGGGCGGTCTGCTGATCGCGGCGGTGGGGTGGTGGGACGATCACGGCGGCGTGCGCGCTCGGCTTCGGTTAGGCGCCCATCTGCTGGCCGCCGGGTGGGCGCTCTGGTGGCTGGGTGGGCTGCCGACCGTGCGGCTGGGTTTGCTGCAGCTCGAGCCGGGGATGGCGGGAAGTCTCCTCGGTGTGGCGGGGATCGTCTGGTCGATCAACCTCTTCAATTTCATGGATGGCATCGACGGGATCGCCGGTGGCGAGGCGCTGTGCGTCGGAGCGGGAGGTGCGTTCCTGCTGGCGCTGCGCGGGATGGCGGGTGACACGGTCGTGCCGCTGGTGCTCGCGGGAGCGTCGCTCGGGTTCCTGGGATGGAACTGGCCCCGAGCCCTGATCTTCATGGGCGATGTGGGCAGCGGCTTCCTGGGATTCGCCTTCGCGGTGGTGGCGATCTGGTCCGAGGACCGTGGTGGGCCGTCGCTGATCCTCTGGGCAGTGCTGGCGATGGTGTTCGTGCTGGATGCGACGGTGACGCTGTTGCGTCGGGCGCTGCGACGCGAGCGCCTGACGGAAGGCCACCGGCACCATGCCTACCAGCGCCTGGTGCAGGCCGGCTGGTCCCACCGCGCGGTCAGTGCGACGGTGATCGGTCTCAACCTGGCGCTCATCGCGGCGGCTGCGCTGCTGCCTCCACTCGCCGCGCTCGGGCTGGCGGCGGTCCTCTGTGCGATTGCCTACCTGCTGGTGGAACGCCTCCGGCCGATGTGAGCTGCGCGCGGCAACACGATGCTACATGGCGCCGCGGTAGCCTCTGACCAGGACCCGGTCACTCAGCACCGTCTCGCTCTTGCGCCCCAGGAAATACACCCCCGAGGCGCCATCGAGGGTGCCCGGGGTGTCGATCAGCAGAAAATCGAGATACTTGAGCGGAAATGCGGTCAGCGCCGCGACGCCGCGCAGCAGCGCCCGGGGCAGTCGTCGGGCGGTGAGGCTCAGGAGGAAGTACTGCCAGGCCCACGCGAGCGCCATCCCGGTGCCACAGGACGCGCCGCTCTCGATCTCCTCGAAGTGGCGGAAGAGCCGCCGGTGCCCCAGGTGGGTGAAGCGGGTGAAGTCGTACGGCCCCATGTGCACCTGCTGCATGAAGGGCGTTTCCGCATAGACCAGGCCGTCCGGCAGCAGGACGCGATGGATCTCCGCGACGCAGCGGACCGGATCGAGCACATGCTCGAGCACTGCCTGCACGATCACGCAGTCGAAGACTCCGTCCACGAAGGGGAGATCGTGGCCGTCGCAGATGAGCATGGTCCGCGGGCCGTGGGCCAGATCAGTCTCCACCAGCTCCAGCGCTGGATGCGCCGCCAGCGGTTCCATGCCCTTCCCCAGGATGCGCCCGCCGACCACCAGCACGCGCGCCCGACGATCCGGGGTGGCCCGCGCCGCGAGCAGCTCGGCGAGGCGGGCATAATTGCGCGCGGCCTTCACGTTGTGCCCAATGCGCGGCATCAGCCCGCTGAAGGTGTCCTTCAGGATCCGGTCAGAGGAGCGGAAGGTCGTCTCGCGCCGGGCCAGGAAATCGGCGATATCGAAAATGCTCCGCGATTCGTCGATCAACACCGGAACGCCTTCGGTAACGGGGTAGCGGGCCTCGCACGCCGGCGCGACACAGTGCATCACATCGTCGGTCCACTGCACCGGCGCGTGGCATCGGGGGCAGCGGAGCAGGGCTTGTTGGTCGGGCGTGAGTTTCAGGGTACTCATCGAGTTGTGTCAGACGTGAGAGAGGAGGGCGCGCACTGCTCGTTCACCTCGCCGCGCCTGAATCAGTGACATCGTCCCCCGAGGTCCATTTGCGCAGGGCGGCAGGCAACGCTAGCACCACATCTGGTGAATTGCCACTCGCGTTCAGCGCCCAAGGTTCTCGGCCTAGAGCGTTCCGACCAGTGGGCATTCTCGATAGGCGGTCACCGGTGTTCCTGCCGAGCGGCTCAGCGCGAGAATGCGATGGTCCTGGAATCGGTTGAATCGGAGAGGGCAGGGAACCCCCGGGCCTCACCTGCGAGACCCGGGGGTTCGCGCTGT
>JBDTTN010000428.1:0-3193 GCA_039930625.1 Gemmatimonadota bacterium
TCGATGCCGAGGTGGCCCGGGTGGTGAACGGCTCCAAGCACGGCAGCGGAATCCCAGCCTATCTCGCGGCGGTGGTGCGGGTGATCTCGCGCTTCCAGCCCTTCGAGGTCGAAGTCAGCGCCGACGAGCGGAGCTTCACCGACCGGCTGCTGCTGCTGGAGATCGGCATCGGACCCTGCGTCGGTGGCGGCTTCCGCCTGACACCGTTCGCCCAGCCGGACGACGGGCTCCTCGATGTCTGCGCCATCCAGCACATGTCGATCCCCGGCATCCTCACCCGACTCCCCCTCGCCATGCTCGGGAAGCACACCGGCCTGAAGCAGGTGCGTTCCTTCCGGACGACGGCGCTTTCTATCACCAGCCGCAGTGGCCCGCTGCACGCGCAGTTCGATGGCGAGCTGCGCGAGGTCTCCTCGACGATGGAGATCCGCATCGAGGCCCGCGTCCTCCCCGTGATGATCACCGCATGACCGCCCGACGTCACTTCGCCAGCGACAACAACGCTGGCATGCATCCCGAGGTGCTGCAGGCCATCATCGAGGCCAACGGAGCGGGTCATCTATCGAGCTACGGCCACGACGCGCTCACCGAGCGAGCGCTCGATCTCTTCCGCCAGCACTTCGGCGCCACGGCGAGTACCTGGCTGGTGTTCAACGGCACCGCCGCCAATGTGCTCGGACTGCAGGCGGTGACGCGTCCGCACCAGGCTATCATCTGCGCCGACGGCGCCCACATCAACGTGGACGAATGTGGCGCGCCCGAGCGCTTCACCGGCTGCAAGCTGATCGCGGTGCCAACCAGCGACGGCAAGCTTCGGCCGGAGGATCTGCCCCGCCTGCTCGCCGGCACGGGTGACGAGCACAAGGTCCAGCCCCGCGTCGTTTCAATCACCCAGTCCACCGAGTTGGGCACGGTGTACTCGATTGGGGAGATCTCGGCGCTCGCGGAGATCGCGCACCGGCACGGCCTCCTGCTGCATCTGGATGGCGCCCGGATCGCCAATGCCGCGGTGAGTCTCGGCGCGCCGTTCCGCGCCTTTACCACCGACGCCGGCGTGGACCTCCTCTCCTTCGGCGGCACCAAGAACGGCCTGATGGGCGCGGAGGCGGTGGTGCTGCTCCGCGAGGGGCTCGCGACCGAAATGCCGTTCATCCGGAAGCAGGGGATGCAGCTCGCGAGCAAGATGCGCTTTCTGGCGGTGCAGTTCATCGCCTTGCTGGGTACCGACCTCTGGCGCCGCAACGCGGAGCACGCCAACCGGATGGCCCGGCTGCTCGCGGCGGGAATCGGGGATGTACCCCGCATCACCCTCACGCAGCCGGTGCAGGCGAACGGGGTGTTCGCCCGGGTCCCTGCCGAGCATATTCCCGCGCTGCAGGAGCGCGCATTCTTCCTCGTCTGGAATGCGGAGACAACCGAGGTGCGCTGGATGACCGCCTGGGATACAACGGAGAGTGATGTGCTGCGATTCGTGGATGCGGTGCGGGAGATCGTGAAGTGAAGGGTCCGCTGGTGCTGGGCTGGCTGCTTCTGCTGGCGACAGGCCGGCTGGAGGCACAGGGTCAGGACTCTCTGGCAACTCCCGCCGCCGACAGCGTCGTGCCGGTGGACACGGTGCCCGCGGCGCCGGCGCCCGATACCCTCACCTATCCCAAGGCACCGGTCTCCCCGATGGGAGCGCTGCTGCGCTCGTTCCTGGTGCCGGGTTGGGGGCAGGCCAAGCTGCATCGTAAGCTCACCGGAGCGCTATTCGTCACCTGGGAGGGAGTGACTCTCGGGATGGCGCTCAAGACCGATCATGAGCTGCAGTATCTCCGCCGGACCAGGTCGGGCAGCATCAAGTCCAAGGAGCAGGAGCGGCAGGACTGGCTGGTGCTCCTCGCGTTCAATCACCTCTTCTCGGGGATAGAGGCCTACGTCTCCTCCCACCTCTGGGACTTCCCCGAGGATCTCCAGGTGAGCGCGGCACCGCTGCCTGACGGCGGTTTCGGGGCCTCGATCCGCGTTCCATTCCGCCTGCCGTGAACGCCGCCCCGATCGGCATCTTCGACTCCGGCATCGGCGGGCTCACCGTCGCGCGTGCGATCTACGAGCGACTGCCGGGAGAGTCCACGATCTACTTCGGCGATACTGCCCGGGTACCTTATGGCCCGAAGAGCCCCGAGACGGTGCGGCGCTACAGCCGCGAGATCCTGCAGTGGCTGCTCGGCCAGGGCGTGAAGGCGGTCGTCATCGCCTGCAACACGAGCACGGCGCATGCGCTCACGGTACTGCGCGAGGAGTCCCCGGTGCCGGTCATCGGTGTCATCGAGCCAGGCGCGCGCGCCGCGGTCGCGGCTACCGGCGATGGTCCGGTGGGAGTGATCGGGACGGCCGGTACCATCGCGAGCAACGCCTACGCCCGGGCGATTCACGCCCTGCGCCCCGCACTCAACGTCGAGCAGGTGGCCTGTCCGCTCTTCGTGCCGCTGGCTGAGGAGGGCTGGTTCGATCACCCGGCCACGGAGCTCGTCGCCCGCGAGTACCTCCGGCCCCTGCAGCAGGCCCAGGTGGATGTGCTGGTGCTCGGCTGCACTCACTATCCGCTGCTCAAGCCGCTGCTCAGCCGGGTGATGGGGCCGTCGGTCCGCTTGATCGACAGCGCGGAGGAGACCGCGCAGGCGGTGGCCGAGACGCTCAAGGAAAAGGGACTCGAGGGCCCCGCGGGCCAGAAGGTGTTTCATCGTTTCGTGGTGAGCGACGACGAGCCCAGGTTCCGTCAGGTGGGAGCACGGTTCATCGGAGAGAAGCTGGGGCGTGCGGAGGTGGTGACGTTGGGGTAGGGGCTGGTTCCGAGTTCCGAGTTCCGAGTTCCGAGTGCTTGGTGTCTGGGACGCTCCTGCTGAAGTGTGGGATCTGTGCCAGGGCGCGACCAGGCGCTGCAACTACGACAATCTCTGTTGCTTCAGTTCTGCGCAATACGCCTTTCCATCTTCATCCACTTCCGCACCTACCCGATCACAGAGCGCGCACCACTCCGCCTCGGTCTTGCCCATGGCGCGGTAGTAGTCGCGAGTCGCAGACATCACTTCCTGAAATGCCGGGACGCCGCGGCTAAGCCAGTAGTGCGCATCGGTGACGTGATAGTTGGTGAAGAACCCCATGAGCTGGCGCTCCAGCAGGTCGAGCCCCAGTTCGTCCGCCGCCCCGACCT
>JBDTTN010000429.1:0-3193 GCA_039930625.1 Gemmatimonadota bacterium
CGACCTCGGTGAAGTCGCTCTGCCGGAAGCCGAACCGCGGGAGGGTGAGATCCATGACTCCGAGGTTCACCATGGGGTCAGGAAGGGCCCCAGCGGGTCGCACCCGCGAAGCGGCGGCGCTCGCAAGCGCATCGTTCCTGAGAACTGCCGGAGCGGAAGCGCTCGCCTCCCGGGTGAGGCGAGACAACAGGCTGTCACTGTCGGCGTGCGCCTGACCGTTCAGGCGGGCCGGCGCGCCGAACAGCAGACTCCCGATGGCAACGGACAGCAGGTACGAACGACGGGTCATTTGTCCCTCGGCAGTGGGGCGGGTGGGAGCGACGGCCGGTGCGGCCGCCGCTCTCACCACGCTCGATCGGGTGATCGTGTTACCTGCGGGGAGTGTCCAGCAGCCGGGCCGCGGCGGCCTGCTGCGTCGGGCTCAGGATGGCCGACGCCTGCCGAAATGCCTCGGTCGCCGTCGTCTTGATCCGTTCGGTCCGCGGCACAGACTTGCCAGGCACGCGGTCCAATCCGGTGACGACCGCCCGTCCGCGATCATGGTGCAGACGGGTGGACAGGACGGTGAGGCGTGAGGCGTGGTCGGCGGTCAGTGCGAGTGCTTCCCGCCCGGCGAGGAGGCGATCCACCACCGCGGCCGCACTGGCCGAGGTGAGGTTCGCCGGAAGGGCATAGTTCTGGGCGACGGCGACGGAACCCTCCAGCGCGAGAAACAGCGCTGCGAGCGAGAGGATACGAGTACGCATGGGACAGCATCTCCAATCGTGAAGTCGAGAATGGCCAGCGAACAGATGCCCGCTTGGTTGATCCGGACCCGGGCGCGGTCGCGCCGAGGCCTATGTGTGGCTGGAGCTCGACTTCAGACGATTGGAGGGGGCTGTGGCGGGGCGATCGGGTCGCCCGGGAAGAGCGAGGCGGGGGTGGAGAAGTTGGTATGACTCGGCAGCGACTTGCCGAGCAGCTGGACGGCTACCTGGAGTACCATCGGCGCGGCCGGAGCACACACAACCATCTGGGCACATTCCTGCGAGGAGCTGGAGTGCTGCTGTTGGTTGTCGTGCGGCATGCCCTGCATCGGCATGGAACACTCGGCCTTCGGTTGCGCGGCGGCGTGCAGGCACATCCCGGCACCCGCGAGGGGGCCGAGTTGGACCAGCAGCAGCATGACACTTACCAGAAGGCGCATGGGACGAGTGTACCGGGTCAGTTGCAAAGGGTCAAGCTCACGGCGTTTCGAAGGGTCTGATTCCTCTAGGAACAGGTGAGCCAGCGCTCGGGTTACCAACGATCGCTTCGGCGATCTGGTTCCCGCGCCGCAGCCGCAGGCCAATTTTTAGGGGCAGAATCCATCAACAGGCCTGAGGGCGCCGGCCGGTAAACTCGCCCCTCGATCGCGATCGAGGGGGTCACTCTGACGCGAGCGAGGGTCCCTGAGCCGGCAGCCTCGGTGAGATTTCGTGAGCGTGCTGCAAGGCCTCTGTCCACTTCTGCCGAATTGGGTCCGCCTCTGGTCGCTGTAAGACACCGTCTTGGACGTACCGCCAGACAGCGACCGGATTGAACTGCAGATCGAGCCAGCGTCGCTCCGCTTCTAGCTTGGCCCGCAGGGGCTCTCTGCCGTAGGTCTTGACCAAGCCCGTAAGGAGTGCGACCCAGGCACGGTACTCGAATTCCTCCGCCTGCCTGACCGATTCCATCCCGCGGATCGGCGCCCCGACGGGATGCCCATCAAGTACCAGGAGATGGAAGACCCTGTTCATAAGTCCCGGGAGCGCGATGACTCGGGCTGCGATCGCTTCGGAGAGGTCCAACCCCTCGACCAGCTTCCGCCAGCGGCCATGCCATGGCGTGAACAGAAATGCCTCGGGCCCCGGTCCAGCCGGAGCGGCTCCTTTCCCGGTCCGTAGCCAATCGGGGGTAGTTCCACAGGCTTCCGCAATCTGGTCAAGCACCTTCCCCCGTGGACTACGCACTTGCCCCTTCATCAGACGTAGGAGGGTCAGGCGCTGCACGCCCCACAACTCCGCCGCACCCCGCACGCTTCCCTGGGCAAACTGGTCGACGAGCAACTTGACCCGCCGTGCCAAAGTCCTGGGCGGTGCCTGCCTTGACGTTATAGTGGACATAGCACTATGTTCCCTTCCAGTAGTGAACTGGTCACTATGTTCACTCCATCGACATCGAAAGTCAAGCGGGTGATAGCATGAGGCGATATCTGACTATTGGCGAGGCAGCGAAGCGACTCGGCCTCGAGGTGGACACGGTTCGGAAGCTGGAGCGGACGGGAAAAATCCGGGCCGTCCGGACGCGGGGCGGTCATCGCCGGTTCACCGAAGAGGAGGTCGACCGGTTCCGAAAGAGTCGACGGAGAAGCGGCACTTCCAAGGCGGGATCGGCGAGGCCCCGGCGCACCACCCGTCGGGCGGCAAAGGCCCGGCCGACCCTCAACCGCCACCCCGGAACGGGCGAATTCACGGGCCGGGACGTCTACGCCGCGGATGATATGGACGATTTCGAGGACGATCTCCCCTTCGATGAGTTCGACGAGGAGATGGCGAACGGGATTTGTCCGGCTCCGCCAATGGTGCCGGCCCCGCCACCGCCCCGCCCAGTGCAGGCGCCACAGGCATCCGCTCCCCGGGCGCCGCTCTTCGAGCCGCGCCCAGCGGTCCTGGCCCCCACCCCGGCGACAGATACCTCATTCGCGGACCGGCTCCGACTGCAGACCATCAAGGGCTACGGCCGCGCCGCCATTCCACGGAATCTGCCGGGAGAGTGGCAGGGCAGGGTCATCGCAGAACTGGAGCGATACGTCACGGTGATGCAGTTCCCGGCCGATCTCTCCTACTCCCAGGCGGAGGAGATCGTGCGCGCCCGCGTGACTGAGGTCCTCAAGCCGTATCACGAGGCGGAGGAGAAGGCGGCTCGCCAGAAGAGGGCCAAGGAAGAAGCGGACCGGCGACGGGCAGTGCTGATTGCCCACGGGATCGAGTACGCACGGCGGGAGACCATCGATTGGGACTACTCCGCCACTACCGAGGCCAGGGACGAAGTGAAGAAGGTCCTCGAACGCGAGGTCGAGCACGACTGGACCGAGCGCGAGGTGGAGGGCGCTGTCGACGAGGTCCTCGATGAATGGGACGATGACGACGAGTACGACGATGACTAGGGAAACAGACCCGACAAATCTGGG
>JBDTTN010000430.1:0-3188 GCA_039930625.1 Gemmatimonadota bacterium
AGGCTCATGGCAGCGAGCGGAGCCAGGTGAGCTTCAGGAGCATCTCGAGCAGCAGCAGCGCGAGGCCGATCCCAACCAGGATGGGGAAGAGCTCGCGCCATTCCCGGGTCTCGCTCACCTTGACCTCGATCCGCTCCAGCGGGTCGATCTCCTTCAGCACTTCGGTGAGCATGTTCGGATCGGTGGCCTTGTAGAACTGTCCACCGGTGCGGGTCGAAATATCCTTGAGCACCGCCTCATCGCGGCCCGAGAGCCGGGCATTCACGTTTCGCACGGTCCAGACGCCATTCAGTGCCACCGAAAAGGTGTCCGCCGAGCTCAGCCCGATGGTGTGCACGCGCACGCCGAGCGCTCGCGCGGCTTCCGCCGCCTGGACCGGTGTCACGTCGCCGGCGTTATTGGCGCCATCGGTGATCAGGATGATTGCGCAGGAATTCTTCGGGAGATTCTTGAGCTGGTTGAGACCCATGGTGATTGCGCTGCCGATCGCGGTGCCGTCGGGCAGGTCGCCGATATCCACCCGTTCCGCCAGCCGGTCGAGGACATCCAGATCCGTGGTGAGCGGGGCCTGGAGGAAGGCGCGACCGGCGAAGATGACCAGCCCCATCAGGTCGCCCTCTCGCCGCTTGATGAAATCGCGTAAGACTGTGCGGGCCACCGCGAGCCGGTTGCCGGGCTGAAAGTCGGCGGCCTTCATGCTGCTGGAAATGTCGAGCGCGAGGATGAGGTTGCGCGACTTGACCCGGGTCGGTTCGGAGTCCCCCGGGACCTGGGGCCGAGCCAGTGCCGTCACCAGTACGACCATGCCTAGCAGGCCGAGCTGTGCGGGGGCGCGATACCATCTGGCCCGCAGTGTCGTCTTTCCGGCGGTGGCGAAGCGGAGCGCCGGGAACGCGATCCGGTGCTGCGCGGCGCGGCCGCGCCGAAGCCAGGTCCGGACCACCAGTCCGAGTGGCACCAGCAGCAGCACCAGAAAGAAGGGATCAGCGAAGCGCATCGGTCGGATCGGCGGCGGCGCGCCAGGCTTCGAGCAGGGTGCGGGTTCGCGCCACGTGGTCACTGGCAGCGGCGCGATCGGGCCGCACCATCGCGAACTTCACGAGATCGGTCTCGCCGAGCACGGTCTCGCAGTCGGCACGGAGGTGGCCGGCGGCGAGGACGGGCGGGAGGACGCCGCCCAGCTCACCGGTCGTCAATCCCTGGTGCGGGATGGCGCCCGCCTGAAGCAGGCAGTCGCGGACCAGTGCCGCGACATCCGCATAGAGCGGCGCAATCCCGTTCCCGTTGTGGTGCGCGGCGCTCTCGAGCGCCGCCAGCCGGGCGAGCGCAGCATCGAAGGGCCCGCCTGCCAGCACCGTCGGCACGGCCACGGAAGCCGCCGCAGTCCTGCGCCGCGAGAGCCACCAGATTCCTCCGCCTACCACCGCGGCGAGGACGGTGAGCTGGATCCAGACCGGACCGCTCAGCGGCTGCAGCGGCTTGATGTCCCGCAACGGCGGATTCCCCGCTTCCAGCGTCGGGATGATCTCGACCGAGACGGGCAGGTGGAGCAGCGTGTCAGGCGGCGCCCCTGCCTCCGCGCGGTAGAGGAGGGCCAGGGTCGGCACCGGCTGGGGCCCGATCCGGTAGAACGCCACAGTCGCGGTACCGCGGTAGACGCCCGCGCCGTCGGGGCGCAGGGTGTCGGCCCTCAGGACCCGGATGCCACGCGAAGGGGGCACCAGGGTGTGCGGAACCACGTCGATCAGCTCCATGCCAGGCTTGAGGCGAACGGTCACGTCGAAAACAAAGTGATCGCCGACGGTGCCCTTGGTCTGCTGGGGCTTGAGCTCCAGCGATTGGGCCGCGCCGGGCGCCGGAGCGCCGGCAGCGAGCAGAACGGCCAGCCAGGGTGTCAGGCGCCGCATGCTCACGCCCGCCGAAGCTGCCGGCGGCTGAAAAAGGCCGCGAGCCGCTCGGCGTAGGACTGGTCGGTATCGAGCCGGAGGAGATCGACACCGCGCCCAGTACAGTGCCGTCCGAGACCCTCGTCAAACGCAGCGCGCCGCTCGCGGAACTGCTCCCGAACACCGGGGTCGTCGGCGTCCACCACCTGCCAGTCCCCAGACTCCGGTTCCCACAGCGTGACGAGGCCGACCGGAGGCAGCTCCCGCTCCCGGGGGTCGCTCAGCTGCACCGCCACCACGTCATGGCGCCAGGCGAGGCGGTCGAGCGCGGGCCACTGCGATGGATCGAGGAAGTCCGAGAGGACCGCGACTAGCGCGCGGCGGCGGAGCAGCGGCTCGAGGAAGTCGAGCGCCGCGAGCAGATCCGTGCCGCGGTCCTCGGGCTCATACGCGAGCACCTGGGTTACCAGCTGCAGCGCCTGGCTGCGGCCGCTCCGGGGCGGACTGAACCACTCCACCCGGTCGGAATAGAACGCGGCACCTACGCGGTCTCGGTGCCGTGTCGCCGCCAGGGCGAGCACGGCGGCCACCTCGGCCGCGAGCTGTCGCTTGGTTCGGTCGACGCTGCCGAACCCGCCTGACGCGCTGACATCGACCAGCAGAATCAGGGAGAGCTGCCGCTCCTCCTGGAATCGCTTGACGTAAGGGGTTCCGAGCCGCGCCGTGACGTTCCAGTCGATGCTGCGCACGTCATCGCCCGGGAGATACTCCCGCACTTCGGCGAACTCCACGCCACGACCCCGGAAGGCGCTGGCGTAGTCCCCGGCAACCAGATCGCGCACCAGTTCCCGGGTGGTGATCTCGATCCGGCGCACCTCCCGGAGCAGTGCGTCGGGAATCACGGGACTGGCACGGCGGCGAGGATCCGGTCGAGCATCTGGTCGGCGGTCACGCCGTCCGCCTCGGCCTGGTAGGTCGGAATCAGCCGGTGCCGGACGGTATCGTGGACCATCGCCTTCACATCTTCCGGCAGCACATACGCCCGGCCCGAGAGGAAGGCATGCGCCTTGGCCGCCTTGACCAGGTTGATGCCCGCGCGGGGCGAGGCCCCGAACTGAATCAGGCCGCCAAGATCCTTCAGTCCCCACTTCGCGGGCTCGCGCGTGGCCGCGACGATGTCGAGTACGTACTCCTTGATCTTGTCGTCCACATGCAGCCCGCGCACGATCACGCGAGCGCGCAATACCCGGTCCGGATGGATGACGACTCTCGTGGTCGGCTCGGCTGCGTCGGTCATGCGAT
>JBDTTN010000431.1:0-3186 GCA_039930625.1 Gemmatimonadota bacterium
AGCACCGAGATCCGTGCCGCGAGACCAGATGACAGGCCCAGACGATCCACCAGCCGCAGCCGCATGTCTTCCGACAATACCACAGTGTGCCCCGCCAGTCTCACCGCGACCTGCCACCGCGCGCCATAATCCTCACCCTCCGGCTTCACATCCCGGACGTGATGGATAAGCGCCGCCCTCCCAAGCCGCCCCCCTGGCCCGAGGTGCCAGAGTGCGGAGATGTCGTTGCAGTGCACGATCGACGTACCCTCGGACTGGACCACCCAGGCGACCCGGCTGTTGGTCGCGGCAATCGAGCGGGCCCGCGCCACGGCCGCAAGCGGACCCGCAGCACGCATGCTCTGGCCCATAGCGTACGGAATCGACCAAGTCTCGACGCGGGCGCCAGACCTCTGCCAGCGGTCGTTCACGGGAGTCTGCATCTGGGTGATGACGGTGGCCCCGTTTCCACCACGGGTTTCCAGCAGTTGAGTAAAGCTCTCCACGCCACCGTTCGCCTGGGCCCCGGTCTGGAACACTCCGTAGAGGACCCGCATCACGGGGGTCCGGGCGGGGCCGTGGCGGCCGGTTGGGCGACGCGCGCGACGTAGCGGATCCCTGCGAGGAATAGCGCATAGGATGCCAGGGTGGCAATCGCCGCCCCCATCAACCCGATTCGCGGCAGCAGTAAAAGGTTCATGCTGATGTTGATGGCCGCCGCAGTGCACCATACGGCCGCCACCACCCGGGTTCGCTCGCCGACAAATAGATGCAGCGCCTCCAGCCGGCCGAGGCCGAAGCAGAGCACGCCCAGCCCGATCACGATCATCACGGCCCGTAGGGGCTCGCCACCATGGGTGCTGTCGGCGCCAAGCACCAGCGTCAACGCAAACGGGAGGGTGAAGGCCACCAGCACGAGGACCGCCAGCGCTCCGCCCACGTAGAGCATTGCACTGCGCCGCACCACCTCCCTCGCCCGCGTTCCCACGTACTGCAGGGTGGTGAGCTTCGGGAGGAGGACCGTGGTCATCGCTATGTTGACCATCTGCGGGAGGCTCGCAAAGGCGTAGATCACCGAGTAGAGCCCTACCGCGCGTGCGCCCAAAATCCCACCCACCAGCAGGCGGTCCCCGCGGGCCAGCAGTTCATCGCCGAGCTGAGTCGGCACCAGCGGGAGCGAGTAGTGAAACGCCCGGCGCATCCGAACGGCGGAGGGCGCCCAAGCCAAGTCCCGCCGCTCCCGCCACAGTAGCAGGAGCAGCATCGCTCCGACGCCGGCCAGCGCGCCCGCCATAGAGGCGGTCACCGTCCGCCCGAGCAGCGCCCCGCCGACCACCGCTGTCAACTCGAGAAGCTCCGACGTGGCGCTCTGCTTTGCGAAACGGCCCAGTTCGTCACGGGCCCGGGCCACGTTCATAACCACCAGCCGGAGTGCGTAGCAGATCCCCAGCATCACCCCCAGCAGAAGGATGGCGGGGGTCGCGGGCGGCTTCGGCAGGAAGGGGGGCGCCACGAGGACATAGAGGGAAGCGAGGATCAGCACGAGCAAACCGGTGAGGACGACGGGCACCAGCGCGTTGAACAGCACTTCACGGCGTCCCCCGAGATCGTCCGCGCGGGGATAGAACTGTACGACCGCCTGATAGAGGCCCAGCCCGGAGACCATGCCGACGATGCTGGCGCCGGCGATGGCCTGGACCCAGATCCCGTATCCCGAGAGGCCGAGTAGCCGTGAGAGAATGACGACCTGGATCACGCCCCGTGTCTTGACAACCCCAAGCGCAATGAGGTTGCTACCAAGATCCCTTCGAAGGGCCATTAGCGGGCACCCCCGAGGCCGTGCAGCCTCACGGCTTCCGGAATTCCGCGACGATGTGACCGTTCACTCGGAGCAGCCGGGTCATGGTATCGCTCAGGATCAGCCGCTCCACGAGACCGAATCCCCCTCCAAGCAGCGCGAGGCCCGGCGATGCCGTCCACCGCTCGCTGGACGCACGCGCCATGAAACGGAAGTACTCCCGGGTGCTTACGCCGACCGCCTGGAACGACAGCCGGCGCAGCGTGCCGCGACCGGCCCCACCGAAGAGGCCGGTCTCGTGGTGCACTGCATCGAGACTCAGACCCACCGACTCGGCATACCGGCGAAGCGTTCCTTCGCTGAAAAAATAGAGATGCCGCGGAATGTCCTCCTGGCGCGACCACCTGGAGAACACGCTGTTGATGTTGGTGACCAGGATGATGAGCCTGCCGCCAGGTGCCAGGAGCGAAGCGGCTTGGCGGAAGGCAGCGTGCGGCTGGTGCAAGTGCTCGAACACCGCCCAGGCGGTAACCACGTCGTATGGGCCCCCGACGTCCGTGTTGCTCTCCGGGAAGCGGCCGTGGCGAATGTCGAGGCCGTGAGAGTTGCTGCTGTCGGGGGAGGGCTCGAGCCCGGTCACCCGCCAACCATGCATCACCATCAGCCGCATCCAGTCGCCGTTGGCGCACCCAATGTCGAGCAGTCGACCCACGGGGAGTTTCGAGAGAAACGCAGTTTGAAGATCGTACCGGCGCCGGAGTGCCGGCGCGTCGCGGTCCTGAAAGTAGGTCGGTGGGTAGTAACGGCTGATGGCCTCCGCCGTCGGCCGGGGATTCAGATAGGCAAGAGCACAGCGCCGGCATTGCACGACCGACCATTCGGCGTCGTCCACCTCGAACCGGTAGTCGCCCGACCGGTAGAGTTCGCTGGCATCGTCCGCGCCGCACAGGTCGCAGGCGACCCTCTCGGTTGGTGGGAGCTGGAGCTCGGCCCCGGTGGTGGTCACTTGGCGGGTTTCTCGAAGATGAAGAGCCACTGCGTGGGGGCACAGCGAGTCGCGGCGTCGGTCCGGAGCAGTACCCGGTTGAGGAGGCGGTGGGCCCAGCGGCCCGGCGGCACCCGGAGGTGCGCGAACTGCAGCAGGTTGGTGAGGTTCGGAAGCCAGGGATGGGCCGCCCGCGCGCGCGCACGGTCGCCGGCGTACCGCAGATACACCAACCCGGTGATCATCCGCGCCGCGAGTGCCGAGAAAGTGTAGCGGGCGCCATCCACGAGGAGGCTCGTCAAGCCCCCGGCGGGGTGCGCAGCCACGAGCCGCAGACCACCCGCTGCGGCAAGCCGGCCCCCATCCCGACGACGGTACCAGCGCACCGCGTGCCGGAAGCCCCAGAGCCACCCACCGTGCGCAC
>JBDTTN010000432.1:0-3184 GCA_039930625.1 Gemmatimonadota bacterium
CCGGCCTACATGGCGCCGGAACAGGCCGTGGGCGCCGCGCTGGATCACCGCGCCGACCTCTATGCCTGGGGCGTGGTCGCCTACGAACTGTTGTCAGGCGCGCACCCCTTTGCCGGCAAGAGCAGCACCCAGCAGATGATCGCCGCGCACATCGCCGAAGCGCCGCTCTCTCTCGCGACCCGGAACCCCGAACTTCCGCGCGGCCTTGTCGCCATGGTCATGCGCTGCCTGGAGAAGGACCCGGCCCGGCGTCCCCAGGGTGCGGCCGAACTGCTTCGGGAACTCGACAGCGTATTCACCCCGGAAGGACTGCGCTCCGCGGAGGCACCGCCCGCAGCCGGACATTCGAACCGGCGGCGCGCGCTGATCGGCGCCGCGGTGCTGGTCGTGCTGGTGGTTGTTGGGGTGCTGGTTGTACGGGCGCGCCGGGACGCCCCGTCCCCGGCCGCCGCGGCTGTCGACCACAGCGTCGCCGTGCTGCCACTTGCCAATCTGAGCGGCGACAAGGCGGACGATTATTTCGGAATCGGCCTCGCCGAGGAGCTGACGAGAGCCCTCTCGAAGACCGGCGTGCGGGTGATCGGCCGGGTGAGCGCTGGCGCGCTGCAGGCCAAGGGGCTCGATGAGCGGGCCATCGCGAAGGAACTCGGCGTGGGATCGCTGCTGACCGGGACGGTGCAACGGGCCGAGGGTCAGATCCGGATCCAGATGTCGCTGCTGGCTGCTGCCGACGGTGCGGTGCGGTGGACGGAAAAGTACGATCGTCCGCTGGTGAACGTCTTCGCGGTGCAGGACGAGATTGCGCGCAGCGTCGCCGGGAAGCTGCTGGGATCGCTGGGCGGAACGAGGGCCGCGGGGCCGACCCGCAACGAGACGGCCGATCCCGATGCGCACGCGCTCTTGCTGCAGGGGCAGGTGCTGTTCAACCGGCGCACCGCTCAGTCGCTGCGCCAGGCCATCGCGCTCTTCGAGCGTGCGGCTGGCCGGGATTCGAACTACGCCCGTGCGTGGGGGCTGATGGCGATGTCCTATTCGGTGCTCCCCGCCTACTCGACGCAGGGCAACGATTCCGCCCGCGCCAGGGCTGTGGTGGCCGCCGGTCGGGCCCTGCGGATCGATTCCACCATCGCCGAGGCCTTCACCGCGCTGGCGTATGTCGATCTGGCCCGCGGCGACAACCGTCAGTCGGATTCCCTCTTCCGCCGTTCGTTGGCGCTCGACTCGACCGTTGCGACGACCTGGGGGTGGTACGGGCTGCTGGCGATGCACCTCGGCGATTTTGCCGCTGCCAACCAGCGCAGTGCCCGGGCCCGGGAACTGGAGCCGGCCTCGTCGATTGTGCAGACGTGGGTTGCGCAGGCCTATCTGGCACAGCGACGCTTCCCGCAGGCCGATTCGGTGGCGGATCAGGTGATCGGCAGGGATTCCACCTTTGCCCTCGCATGGGTGACGAAGGCCAACGCACTCATCAACCTGGGCCGTGCGCCTGAGGGCATCGCGATCCTCGAGCGGAGAGTGGCAGAGCTGCCAGCATCACTCCCCTCGGAAACCCAGGCCCTGCTGGCCTACGCGAATGCCCGGGCCGGACGCTCACAGCGGGCTCGCGAGGTGCTGGCCGATATGCGAGCTGCCGCGAGTGGACGGCTGCCAGCGCTGGGGACCATCGCGGCAACGCTCGATCTCCTCGGTGAGCGTGACTCGGCGTTCGTGGTGCTGGGTGAGGCGTTCGCCGACCACGACCTGTGGCTGGCGATCTTCAATCACACCGAGCGCTACGACGGGCTCCGCCGGGACGCGCGTGCCGCTGTGATGTTCGCAAGAAATGAGGTATGGTGACTGGAGCGGGAATTCACCTGGGAGTGAAATCAACGGCCACCCCGCCGCTCACTCGCAGCACTGAAGCACGATTGCCCGAGGGCAGCGCTTGATGCCTTACACAGTTTGCCCCAACTGCGGCCAGAAGGCGCTGAAGGTAGCCACCCGCTGCCCGCGGTGCGGCATCGCCTTTGAGGCGCAGTTCTACCAGCACTCGGCGCCTCGGCCCAGGTCCAACGGAAAGTCAGTCGGCATTCTCGTCGCCGGCGTGGCGGTGGTGCTGTTGGTGGCGAATGCCCTGTGGCGGCGATTCGACGTCGCTCCCGCTCCTGCGCGGCCAGCGAGGGAGGCGGCATTGGCGCCGCCGGCGGAACCCAAACCCCGCCCCCAACCCCAGCCACCGAGAGACTCACCCGGCACAGTGGGTGAAAGCCTCCGCACCGCTCCGCTGCCGCAGCCCAGGTCGCCGGCACCAGCTCCGGTTGCTGCTCCCAAGACGGCACCGACTGGAGTAACGGTGGAGCCGAGCGCCGCGATCGCGGGACGGTACCGATACGCGAGCACCTGGATGAACGTCCGCGCCGAGCGCCGCAACTCGGCACCGGTGCTCCGAATACTGCATCCCGGCGAAGCGGTACAGGTGGACTCGTTTTCGCAGGGATGGTATCGCGTGGTGTCGAGTGGGGAGCAGGCAGGCTGGGTGGACCGGCGCCTTCTCGATACCGTGCCGCCGCCCCGCGATACTCCCTGAGAGTGGTGGACCGCTTCAGACGCCTGACGGCCGCCCACCCCAACCGCTATCCTCTCGGCGGGGAGTTAGGGCATGTGACCGAGAATCTCGCAGCGAAGGAACCAGGTGTCCGCCCGAAACCCTCGCGCGCTTTGCACCTCAGCGATGGAAAGTCGTGACCGCAATGAATATGGACTGCGGCAATGAGTGAGATCGCTGCCCACCTCACCCTGGCGCTCGCCGACCGTTACCGCGTCGAGCGGGAGCTGGGCGCGGGCGGCATGGCCACAGTCTATCTCGCCGAGGACCTGAAGCACGGCCGCAAGGTGGCGATCAAAGTGCTCCGGCCCGAACTGGCCGCGGTGATCGGGGCCGAACGCTTTCTGCGGGAGATCAAGACCATCGCGACACTGCAGCACCCGCACATTCTGGGCTTGATCGACAGCGGCGAAGTGCAGGGCACGGCGTATTACGTGATGCCCTTCGTCGAGGGCGAGTCGCTGCGCGACCGGCTCAATCGCGAGAAGCAGCTCCCCATCGGCGACGCAGTACGCATCGCGACCGAAGTGGCTTCGGCCCTCGACTACGCCCACCGGCACGGCGTCATCCACCGCGACATCAAGCCCGAGAACATCCTGC
>JBDTTN010000433.1:0-3174 GCA_039930625.1 Gemmatimonadota bacterium
ATCTATTTCCTGGTGCTGTATGGCCGCGGCGAGCTTCCCTTCGCCTTTGCCGTCCCGGGAGGCTGGGGCGACATCGCCATCGCTACAGGCGCCCTGATTCTCGTCCTCCTGGTGCCCGACCTCGCTGCGCGCCGCGGGCTTGTCCTGCTCTGGAATCTGCTGGGGCTGGCCGACATTCTCTTCGTGGTGGTCACCGCGGCCCGTCTCGCCTTGGCCGATCCCAATTCGATGGCCGCCCTCCAGCGCCTGCCGCTGAGCCTGCTGCCGACCTTTCTGGTGCCCATTATCATCGCCAGCCACCTGCTGCTCTTCACCCGGCTGATCGGAGAAAAGGTACGCCCGGCTGCCTGACATGATATCGCTCGTTTCCCTCTCCGCGATACTCCGACGCGAGCTCGAGGCCCTGAGCCGCGAGGTAGCTGCCTATCCCGATGAGGCGCTCCTGTGGACTCCGGTACCCGGGATGCCGAACAGCGGCGGCGTCCTGGTCCGGCACCTCTGCGGCAATCTCCAGCACTACCTCGGCGCCATCCTCGGCGACACCTCCTACCAGAGAGATCGCGACGCCGAGTTCCTCGCGCCGCCCTGGGCCAGGAGCAGGCTGCTCGAAGAGATTTCCGTGACGATTGTCGCGGTGGCGCACACCCTGGCTCGGCTCCCGGAGGAGAGTCTCGGCGCGGACTATCCCATCGCCGTCGCGGGACAGCGGCTGGTGACCGGGGACTTCCTGCTGCACCTCGCGGTGCATTGCGGCTTTCACCTCGGGCAGGTGGATTATCACCGGCGCAGCGTCTCCGGTGTAGCGACCAGTGTCGCGCCGATGGCGATCCCGTCGCTCGCCACCGCCCGATCGGCCCCACACGAGAGTTGAGGAGAGCCACGATGCCGGCTTCTACATTCCTGCCCAAGCTCTGTTTCGGGCTCGCTGCCGCCTTCGGGCTGATCCTCGGCCTGACGACCTACACCTTTCCAATCTTCGGGCGCCTGCAGGATCATGACGTTCAGGCCCTGATCCATCAGGCGCTCCACGACTCCATCCCCCCGCTGCCTGGACCGCCGGCGCAGCTGGGCATCCAGACGGGGGTTGGTACTCCACCCGCCGACGCCAAGGCGCCGGTCCTCCCGGCTCAACCGGCGGCGTGGGCGGCAGCCGCGGCAAGCGCCGATTCCAGCGCGCTGCGGGACTGGCTCACCCAGCCCGGAGTCTTCACCGGCACCACCGTCGGCAACAGGGTGCACACCACGCTCTGGCGCCTGAATCTGCATCAGCGCTGTCCGTGGCTCAGCCACCTCCGTACCGTCTCGATTCGGACCACCGGTCAGCTCCTCGAAGTCTCGTCGGACTGTCCGCGCACGGACGCAATCGCCGCCGCGGTCGAACATTGAGTGGCTCGTCTGGCGATGCGGGGGCCCGCCGCGTCCCGGAGCGCACCGCGGACATCGTCCACTACACTTTGCCAGGCGGATGGGTGGTACTCGCCGGGCGCACCGATGCCGCCAATGACTACCTGAGCATCAAGCTTGCCCGGCCCGAGGACCGCTGGTTCCATATCCGCGGGATGCCGGGGAGTCACGTGGTCCTGCGGGTTCCGACCGGTACGACGCCCGACCGCGAGACCCTTGAACGTGCCGCGGCGATCGCCGCCTTTCACAGTAAGGCGCGTGAGGCCGGCACCGTCGCCGTCTCCTGCACCGAGGGCCGTCACGTCTCGAAACCGCGAGGGGCCAAACCCGGCACGGTAGCGATCCGCAAGGAAGTGATCCTCAAGGTGCGCCCCATCGCCGCCGCGATCGCCGCAGTGTGGCGCGCCACGCCTCCCTGACCTGTTCACCCGATCGTCGGCGGAGCGCAGCCCGCACGATATTCAGTCACATTGCCCCCTCCACCCACGACCGCTACGTTGCCCCTGTCCCCCACAGGTCTGTGTGCCTTGCGTCGCTTGCCTGATTCGAAACTGCGACATCCCTTGCGCTGGCTGCTGGCACCGCTTGCAGTTTCCGCGGCCGGGTGCGGGAACTACGGCAGTCCGGTGGCCTACTGTACCAGTGTCGCGCCCATCGCGATCGAAGTGGACGTGACCGATTCCATCACCGGCCTCGCGCGGGCCGACAGCGCGACCGGATTCATCCAAACCGGAGTGCGGGTGGATTCGCTGATCCGCGAGTCGAATTCCGCCACGCTGCTGTTCGGCGGTACCACGCTCGGGACCTACGACGTCACGATCGCTCGCCCCGGCTACGCCACCTGGACCCGCGCTGCGGTCGCGGTGACGCAGGTGGGCCAGTGCGGCAACGTGCTGCCGGTCCGCCTGACCGCGCTGCTCCAGACCGGCCCGTAGTCGAGAACCTCCCCGCTCCTTCCGCAGCCGACCGAGCCTCTGCATCTTACCGGCAGTCGCTGGCCTTGCGGGCCTCGGTGAGACTGCATCACGTCCCCCGAATCCGCACTCACCCTCTCGCCCCGCCGTATTCGATGGGCATCAGCATGCGCCTCTACCTGGCGCCGGACTCGGATCTTCGCGCCTTCGCCGTCGCCCCATCGGCGCTGAAGGCGTGGCTGCGCTTTCACCGTTCGCTGCCCGATGTGTCGCTGCACGAGTACTGGCGGGATCTCGATACCATGCTGATGGCCACTCCCTCGGCCAGTGCCAGATCTCTGCTCACCGCCAACGGGGCGGACTGGATCTTTCCCGACGCCGGCGACCTCGGCGCCTACGGGCTCTCTTCCACGTCGATGCAGGCGCTGCAGCGCGCGGTTCTGCAGGTGGATCCTCCTGCCGTCGAAGCGTACGTCCGGAAGCGCGCGGACCAGCAGGCACGTGCCACGGGAGCGACACCGGGGCTGACTCCGGTCCAGCTCGCATCCTCGAGCGCCGAGCTGGGGCTCTACCTGACCCGGCTGCGGGAGGCCTGTGCCCTCGGGACCGCCAAGGGCTACGGCGCGGTGATGGCCCTCTGGGAGGAACCGTAACGATCATGCGCCTGCATCGCCTGACACCGCTCCTCGTCGCCTTCGCGGCCTGCCGCTCGACGGGCCATGGCGACCCCGCCGAAGTCGTCGAGAATTTCTATTCCGCGACGATCGCATCCCGCACTACCGGCGCGCCGACGCAGGAATTTCTCGCCAGGCTCCGCCCCTATCTGAGCGACACCCTCGCGGCGCTGCTCGCGGCG
>JBDTTN010000434.1:0-3174 GCA_039930625.1 Gemmatimonadota bacterium
AGCTCGCGACCGGGGAGATCAACATCATGACGGTGGAGGACCCGGTCGAGTACGAACTCCCGGGCCTGACCCAGATCCAGGTGGAGCCGCGCCGCGAGCTCACCTTCGCCTCGGCGCTGCGCTCGATCCTGCGCCAGGACCCCGACGTGGTGTTCGTGGGTGAGATCCGGGATCGGGAGACGGCGGAAGTCGCGGTGCAGGCGAGCCTGACGGGCCACCTGGTGCTCGCGACGCTGCACGCCAACGATGCGGTCGGTGCGGTGGCACGGTTCGTCGATCTGGGCATCGACCGCTCGAAGATCGCCGCCACGCTGCGAGGCTCGGTGGCGCAACGCCTCGCCCGGCGGGCCTGTGCCGACTGCTCGGTGCCGGTGACCGGCGCGCTCACGCCGGACGAAGCCCGCCTCGCGGCACGCTACGGTCTCCCGCCCCTGGTGCGTGCGGTGGGGTGTGCCAAGACCGGCTACAAGGGCCGGCTGCCGCTCATCGAGGTCCTGGTGTCGAACAGCCATTTCGAGGAACTGGTCGTCGCGGGCGCGTCGAATGCGCAGCTGCAGAAATCCGCCTCGGTCGGCGGATTCCGAACCCTCCGCGATGGCGCGATCGATCGCGTGCGCAGCGGCGAAACCACCCTCGAGGAGATCGACCGGGTGGTCGGCGAGGTCCGGGACGGCGCCGATGCCGATGCCGAGGCGGCGGCCGAGTCGCAAGGGGCGCATATCCTGCTGGTGGACGACGACGCCATCACCCGCGCCACTGCGCGGGCGATCCTGCAGAAGAATGGCTTCCGGGTCTCGGAAGCGGTGGACGGTCAGAGTGGCCTGGACCAGCTCGAGGCGGATCGCGGCTTTGCCCTGATGGTCCTCGATCTCGAGATGCCGATCCTGGGTGGCCGGGAAGTGCTGGCGCAGGTGCGCAAGTCGGTCGCAACCGCGGGGCTCCCGGTGCTCGTGCTCACGGGGGCAGCGTCGGAGGAGCTGGAGGCGCAGCTCATGGAGGAGGGCGCCGACGACTACATCCGCAAGCCGCTCGCACCGGCCCGCTTTGTGGCACGGATCAAGGCCGCGCTGAGGAGAGCGGGAGGGTAGCCCCGTCAGGCACCTATGCGCGCACTGACCGATGTGGTCTACACCGTGAACAGGTCCGACACCCTCGTGGCCGTGAACGAGGCCTGGACCGTCTTCGCGGCGGAGAACGATGGCGGTCGGCTGCTCCCTCGCGTCGTCCTCGGTCGCTCCCTCTGGGACTTCATCGACGATGGCGCGACGAAACATCTCTACCGCCAGCTCTGCAGCAGGGTCCGGGCGGGAATCGGCCCGGTGCGGTTCAGCCTCCGCTGCGACAGCCCGGGCATGCGCCGGCTGCTTGAGATGAGCATCACGCCGGAGACCGCTGGCGGGCTCACCTTTGTGGTCCGGCCGGTGCAGCTTGAGCGCCGGACCCCGGTGCCCCTCCTCGATACCGGAATGCCTCGCTCCATCGCTGACCTTCGGATGTGCTCCTGGTGCCAGCGGATCCGTGGGGACGGGGGAGAATGGCTGGAGATCGAGGAGGCGCTGCAGCGCCTCGCGCTGTTCCACCTGGCGCTGCTCCCCCGCATCAGTCACGGGATCTGCGAGGAGTGCACGCGCGCCATGACGGCGGTGCTCGACGACCCTGTGCTGGCTGCTTCCGGCGAGGTCCGGCTGGGGGCATTCACGCCCGCCTGACGACGCGTGGGGGCAGCGATGAAGACGCCGGTCGCCCCTTGAGGCACGGCAGGGGTCTAGGCCCTTCGGTGTAGGCTTCCCATCCCTATGGCAGGGCATCTCAACCTTGGCGCCGGCCCTACCGCGGTGGTATCCTCCGCCAGTGGCCGCGCAGGCACATCCGTCAGGCGCCTGTCACGGTCCGTTGGAGTGTGCACCGGCAGGTATGGAGGGCGCCGGTTAGTCAGGTGTCAGGCAATCACGAAGGCCACGATTGCCTGGCAAGCCAGTGATGTGAGGCGGCAAGAAAGCGGCAGCCATGCGCGACAAGGCGGAGGACACATACCCACCGGACCCTGGTCCATGGTGGAGGTTGCGCCGCTCTACGGCACCACTCGGCCTCATTGTACGCGCGCTGGACGGCGCCGCCGACGGCCGCGGCGACCGGCCCGATGTAGCCGGGCGCGAGAACTCCCCGTGAAACCCCACGCCACCCACCGCCGCACCGCGCGAGCGAAACCGACCCCGGCCGAGTGCACGCGCGCCGAACGGGTGGTGCCCGCCGACCAGGCGACAGTGGGCGGCACCGGCCGGATGGCCACCATGGGAACCTGGAATCTGGATCCCCGCACCGGTCGGCTGGAGTGGTCCGACGAGACCCTGAACATCTTTGGCCTCTCCCGCAGTCAGTTCGACCGAACCATGTCCGGATTCCTGGTGATGGTGCATCCCGAGGATCGGCCCGCGCTGTTGACGAGGGTGGCCAGAGCCAGGGAAACCTCTTCTCCGGTGGAAATGGAATATCGGCTGGTCCGGCCGGATGGAGAGGTGCGGGTGGTGCATGACCGGGGCGTGTATACCCTCGATGCGGGCGGGAATGCGGTCCGCCTGTCCGGGGTCGTGATCGACATCACCGAACGGAAACGCAACGAGGAACTGCTGCAGCAGAGCCAGTTGATGCAGCGCATCGCAGGCCGGCTGGCACAAATGGGTGCATGGACTGTGGACCTGCCTGACTGGCATCTGAACTGGTCGGATGAGATGTGCGTGATCCACGACCTGAGTCCTGGCTGCGTGCCCAGCTTTGACGAAGCGATGAGCTTCCTTGCGCCGGAGTACCGCGAGGCGGTTGTTGCCGCTGTGCGCGCTTGCACCGAGGAAGGCACTCCCTTCGACTTCGACGCCGAGATCCTGACCGCCACCGGTCGCCCTGTCTGGGTGCGTGCCATCGGCGAGGCCGAGCGGGACGCGTCCGGGAAAGTCAGGAGGATTCAGGGCGCCTTGCAGGACATCTCCGACCGGAAAGGCGCAGCAGCCTCGCTCCGCGACAGTGAAGCCAGCCTGCGCGAGGCACAGCGCATCGCCCGGATGGGCAATTGGGAACTCCGGATGGACGATCGGCGGCTGACCTGGTCCGACGAGGTCTGCCGCATGTTCGGTGTGCGGGCCGCCGAGTTCACGGGCAGCTTCGAGTCGTTCCTCTCGC
>JBDTTN010000435.1:0-3167 GCA_039930625.1 Gemmatimonadota bacterium
CGCATTCACGCGGCACGAGAATACCACGCGAGGCTGTGAGGCACATTCGGCGGGAGCGCACGATCGGGGTAGGAAATCGGTTGCGATTCCTGTCAGCGGCGAGCCTACAGCGGGGCCAGGCTCAGCGTGTAGTCCTCCGTCCTACACGCGACTTCCGGTCGTTCCCGGTGGTGGCGGGCGATTCGGCCGATGGTTTCAGATTGAGGGGATCGCTAATCTCGTCGGTGTGCATGAGGCATTCCATTTTCGACGGAGTTTGCGATGCGTTCGATTCGATTCTTTCCGCTGCTGGGCCTGGCCGTGGTGGCCGCCTGCAGCTCGACCTATGCGCCGACCAATGGTGGTGGGTCTCCCGCAGTGATCTCCGCGACCTTTCTGAGCGCCGGTGACAGCGCCAGTATCGCACCGGATGTGGATGCCTTCCGGGCCGAACTTGGCGGCTTCCTGCACCCGCCCGCGGCACCGGCGGATGACAGCGGGCGCCGCGAGGTCAACTGGGATGGCGTGCCGCCCGCGCAGACCAACGTCAACACCTTTCCCGGCGACTTCTTCAACGTGACCTCCACCCGGGGCCTGCTGATGGTGGCTCCCGGCAATGGTGGGTTCCGGGTGGACAGCAGCGGCTTCGGCGACATCGATTCCACCTTCGCGACGCAGTTCAAGCCCTTCTCGCCGCGCAAGCTCTTCATGCCGGTGGGGACGGCCAAGGTGGAGCTGCGCTTCGATCGGGTGCACACCAGTACGCCGGGGCTGATCAAGGGCTTCGGCGTGGTCTTCTCGGATGTGGACAGGGCGGGCTCGACCAAGGTCGAGTGCTTCGATTCTGCCGGGGTGCGGATCGCGAGCCTCCAGGCCGTGGCGGCGTCCGGCTCCGGGCTCTACTCCTTCGTGGGCGTGGTGTTCACCAGCCCGGTGATCGCCTCGGTCCAGATCACCAGCGGCGAGTCTCCGGTGAATGGCGTCACGAGGGACCTGTCGGTGGGCGGCACGAGGGACCTGGTGACGATGGACGACTTCATCTACGGTGAACCGCAGCTGATGCCGTAGTCGCGGGCCGCAGTACCCAGGCCCCCGGGCGGTCCGGGGGTCACCCCTCCTTCCTCACAGGGAGGAGCCGCTCTACTATCAGGGAAGCGAGAACGGATGCCGACGACCGTGCTGCAACCGCCTGACTTCAACACCCCGGCTCTGCTGGAGGCCTTCTTCGAGCGTTCTCGAGACGGCTTCTTTTTCATGATGATCGACCAGCCGGTCGAGTGGGGGCCCGAGGTCGACAAGGAGGCGGTGCTGGACTACGTCTTCGCGCATCAGCGGATGACCAAGGTCAATCCGGCGATGGCGGAGCAGTTCCATGCGTCGCAGGCGGAGCTGATCGGCCGGACGCCGGGGGAGTTCTTCCGGCACGACCTGGAGGCGGGGCGCCGCGGCTGGCGCAAGATGTTCGACGCGGGGCACTCACACAGCATCACCAGCGAGCGCCGGCTCGACGGCACGCCGATGTGGGTCGAAGGCAACTACATGTGCTTCTACGATGCCGCCGGCCGGATCACCGGGCACTTCGGGATCCAGCGCGACGTCACCGACCGCACCCTGGCCGCAGCCGAGCTGGAGGAGTCCCGGGCCGAGTTGCGCGCGCTGGCCGACCGTATCCAGACGACCCGGGAAGAGGAGCGGACCCGGATCGCGCGGGAGATCCACGATGAGCTGGGCCAGGCGCTCACCGCGCTCAAGCTGGATCTGGCCTGGCTCGGCAATCGCCAGAAGGGCGGCACCTCCGGTGTGCTGCAGTTAGGCGAGAAGTCGATCACCGCCCGCATCGACGAGACGATGGAGATCGTCCGCCGCATCGCGAGCGAGCTCCGGCCGAGCGTGCTCGACCAGCTCGGCCTCGACGCGGCGATCGAATGGCTGGTGCAGGAATCGGGCAAGCGCACCGGGATCCCGGTCTCCCTCCGCGCCGACGAACTGCCGCCGCTTTCCGATCAGGTGGCGAGTCATCTCTTCCGGATCATCCAGGAGTCGCTGACCAATGTCAGCCGGCATGCCAACGCCAGCCGGGTGGATGTCACCGTGCGCCATCGGGGATCCATGATCGTGATCGGGGTGGAGGACAACGGCGTCGGGATCCTGCCGACGTCGCTGAGTGGCAGCGGGTCGCTCGGGCTGGTGGGGATGCGGGAGCGGGCGGTCGCCTGCGGCGGCACGCTGCTGGTGCGCGGCATCCCGGGGCGGGGTACCTCGATCGTGGTCCAGATTCCGCTGGTGGCGCCATGAGCCTCTCGACGGGCATCCGCGTCTTCATCGCGGACGATCATCCCATAGTCAGGCAGGGGCTCTGCCGCATCGTGGAGGCGGATGCCGGGATGAGCATCGCCGGCGAGGCCGGCGACGCCGAGTCGCTGCTGGCCGGACTCGCGACCAGCGCGGCCGATCTCGTGCTGCTCGATGTCTCGATGCCGGGCGGGCGATTCCTCGAGACCCTCGGCACCCTGCGCGAGCGGCACCCGACGGTCCGGGTGCTGGTGCTCAGCGTGCATCCCGAGGATCAGTGGGCGGTGCGGGCACTCAGGGCGGGGGCATCCGGCTACCTGACAAAGGACCACTCCCCCGATCAGCTGCTCGAGGCGATCCGCCGGGTCTATCGCGGCGGCAAGTATGTGAGCCCGACGCTCGCGGAGCAGCTCGCCAGTCAGCTCGATGGCGAGGGGAAGCGCGCCCCGCACGAGCTGCTCTCCGATCGGGAGTTCGAGGTGATGCGCCGGCTCGGGAGCGGCCAGACCGTCACCGAGATCGCACGGGAACTCGGCATCTCTGCCAAGACGGTGAGCACCTACCGCACCCGCATCCTCCAGAAGATGGCGGCCGAGACCAATGCCGACCTGGTGCGGTACGCGGCGCGCTTCGGGCTGATCCCCTGACGCCAGGGCGCGTCGTGGCGCGCCGGCGTGCCTGATTCCGGTCGTCGCCCATTCGGGAGGCGGAGCCAGTGTAGGGGATGCTTCCCTCTTGCCTCCCTCTTGTCGCCGAGCGTACCGTATGGGCATGGCAGCGCCGCTCTACTATACCGCCGACATGGTTCGCGCACTCCCCGACGACGGCAACATTTACGAAGTCGTCCACGGGGAGCTGCTGGTGACCCCCGCTCCCCGCCTGTGGCATGAGGAGGT
>JBDTTN010000436.1:0-3165 GCA_039930625.1 Gemmatimonadota bacterium
AGACGCAATTTCAGATCACCTTCACCCGGGTCGATGAACGGCTGCCCGCGCTGTCGCCCGACGGTGCGATGCTGATGTTTGTCCGTTCGCGGCTGCCCGGCGACAACGGCGATGTCTCCGTGGTAGCGATGAATCTGCTCAGCGGGGCGGAGCGGCGGATAGCGCTGCCGGCGGGCTTCCGACCTGAGGCCACCGCCTGGTCCGCCGATGGCCGGCAGTTGTACCTGCGCGGCGGAGCGGCTCTGCTCGCTGCACCCGCGCCGCCGGCGGCGGGCAACTTCACTCCGGTGGGCGCCGCGGATACCGCCGCCGCGGATTCCGCCCTCGCGGTGCTGCTGGGTGAGCCGCCGCTTGCCGTCGCGGTCCCGTGCGCCTCAGGCGCGGGCGTGTGCGCTCGGCTCGCCAACGACTCACTCGCGACTGTCGCGGCCGAGGGCGCCGCTCCCACGCGGTGGCCGGGCGACTCGATCGCCTATCTGGAGCATGGTGGGTGGACGGTACGGCCGCTGGCGGGAGGAAAGACGCGCCTGCTGCACTGGATCCGGGGGCCGAACCGGATCCGCGAACTGACTACGTTCCGGGGAGCCGCGAGGGAGGAGTAGCTGGCTCCTTCGCGGCGATCGCATCCCATGCCGCCTCCAGCGTCAGCGCGGCCGGGCTGCTGTCAGCGGTCCAGGTGCCTGACGCGACAAGATCCACGGCGTACTCTACGACCGTGAACCATACGGAGGCCCAGAGCTCCGCGGGCCCCGGTCGCACCAATCCATCCGACTTTCCCATCGCGACCAGCTGCACCAGTCCGTCCAGAAACTCCCGGCGGATCACCCGGCTCGGCTCATCGAGATGGGCCTCGGGCTCGGTCGCGAAGAGCATCCGCATGAGCGGCGGGTCGGAGGCGGCGAGATCCACGAACTGGCGGGCGAGCAGCGCCAGTCGCTCGGGTGCCTTGCGCACCCGGTCGAGTTCGAGCGCCTTGAGCAGTTCGGTCGCGGCACGGTAGGCGCGCCGCCACGCCTCGTTCAGCAGGTGTTCCTTGCTGCTGAAATGCCGGTAGATCGTGCCCTCGGCCACGCCGGCCCGTTCGGCGAGCATCGGAGTGGTGGTGCGGAAGAAACCGGTGGTGGTATAGAGCTCGAGCGCCGCCTGCAGCAGGCGTTCGCGGGTGGCGTCGCCGTCACGTCGGGAAGCGCGAGGTTCCATGGCGGGGAATCTATCGCGCCCGCGCGGGGCCGGGAGATCCTCACGGGAACTTCATCGTGCCGGATTACCTTACGCAGTCGGGAATTGCGCTCACTACTGGGAGCTCGTGATGGACCTGAAGGAACTGTGGGATGGAGGATTCAGCTTCGCGGATTTCGTCGCGGATGCCGCGCCGGAACACCGTGCTCTCTGGGAAGGGGTCTACCGCTCGGCGCGGGTACCGGAGTGGGCCCTGGCACCGCCCGCCGAGGATCGGAAACTGCTCGTGCTCGCGGAGGACTGGTGCATCGATACCTCGAGTACGCTGCCGGTGCTGGCACGATGGGTGGAGGCGGTGCCGGGACTCGAACTCCGGATTCTCAAGCGCGATGAACACCCCGAGCTGATGAATCGCTACCTCACCGACGGCACCCGATCGATCCCCGTCGTGCTCATCCTTGATCGGGAGTATCACGAACTCGGCCATTGGGGGCCCTACGCGGCCCCGCTGCATGCCTGGGTTCGCGAGCACAAACCGCCGGTGCTCGAAAAGGGTGAATACGTGAAGGGCAAGCGGACCTGGTACGCCCATGACCACGGTGAAACGACCATCCGGGAGATCATGGCGCGCCTGAACGGACAACCAGCCGCTCCAGCCAACGATGGGTTGCCAGTGCCGGCACTGCCGTAGGGGCGATCCCCACCGGGGTCCCTCACCCAGCCCCACCTGACCACGGGATACCGTCACCTACCCTGTAGTAAGGGCGACCCAACGGATCGCCCCTGTTCAGAAAGACCAGCCCGATCCCGCGCTGAAGACGAACCCGTCCGGTCCGGTGCCGAAGTTGAAGGTCCAGATCGTGAAGCGCATGATCCGAATGGCGAGCGCGCCGCCGCCCCCGACCTTCATGTCCTTGGTCGTGAGCTTGAAGCTCTCCTGTTCGAACACCCGGCCGGCATCGAGAAAAGCCACCAGCGTGAACGCGCCGAGGTCGCCGAGATTGAGCAGGTCATGGCGCACTTCGGCGCTCCCGATCAGGACCCCGCGGCCGGTGAGTCGCTGGAAGAGCAGTCCGCGATTCGAGTAGGTCCCGCCTACCACGCCCACATCGCCTTCCCAGACCGGCATCTCGAAGCGGGCATTGAGTGGCGCCTGACTGGATAGCGACGAGCCCGCGATGCGCGCGGCGATCGTGGTGCCCTCCCGCAGCGGGATGTAGCCGCGCAGGTCGGCGGTGATCCGGCTGTACCCGTTGCCCCCGCTCCCCCCGCCGACCGAGGCCTGCCCGAAGATGCCGCGCGTCGTGTTGAACTCGTTGTCGCGGGTGTCGAGCACCAGCGCCACTCGGCCGCGGAGGTCGGTGTCGGTGAGATCGGAACTGCCGAAGTCGGTGCGGAAGAGCGAGGGGCCCGAGAGGTCGCCCAGGTTGCTGTGCTCCACTCCGCCGGAGCCCGCCACCCACAGCGGCCCGCTGAGCCGGCGCGAGATATCGAACCCACCGAAGTATCGGGTACGCCGCGCCTCGTAGTAGTGCTTCTGGCTGTTGCTGACCAGCGACTTGTCGTAGCTGCTGTTGTTGCCGAGTCCGAAGTAGCCCAGCCGCGTCTCGCGGGTGGTGCCGAGGCTGGCGTTGAGGCGCCAGTCCTTCTTGAGGAGCGGGGCCTGGAACCGGGCGACGGCCATGCGGGCACCCGTGAATCCGGAACCGATATCGATCGAGAGCAAGCCCGCGTAGGGCGTCCGCGCGAAGTAGTCCGCGGCCTTCCGCTCCTCGAAGTGCATCGCGATGAGCGGGAAGTTGTTGCCCAGCGAGGGGAAGTAGGGGAAGAAGCTGTCGCGCCACGGCGAGTCGTTCGGCTTCCACTCTTCCTTCTGCGCGGCGAGCGGGGCGACGTGGACTGCAGCCAGCGCCGCGGTCAGGCCGACCGCCGCGAACAATCGATTGAACATCACTAGGCCTTCTCGTAGAGGAACGCGGTGTCGCG
>JBDTTN010000437.1:0-3159 GCA_039930625.1 Gemmatimonadota bacterium
CGCATCATGTCGATCGCCAGCGCGATCAGCTCCGCGTCCGCCAGCGGCCCCGGCTCACCGATCAGATCACAGTTGAGCTGGTAGAATTCCTTCAGCCGCCCCTTCTGCTGCCGCTCGTAGCGGAACATCTGTCCGATCGAGAACCAGCGGATCGGCTTCTTCATTCCACCCGCACGCGCCGCCACCATCCGTGCGACAGTGGGCGTCAGCTCCGGACGCAGCGAGACCTCGCGGCCGCCCTTGTCGGTGAAGTTGTAGAGCTGCCCCACAATCTCGTCGCCGCTCTTGGCGGTGTAGAGCTCCAGCGGTTCGAGGGGAGGCCCGTCGAATTCCTCAAAGCCGTAGCGACCAGCCACTCGGCGCCAGGCTTCGAAGATGTGGTTCCGGAAGGCAAGTTCGGCGGGATAGAAGTCCCGAAAGCCCGGCAGGGGCTGGGTATTCATAGGGGCGGAAAATAGCGGCCGGAGGGCATGGATCAAAGCTCGGCCGGAGCTCCGGATAGTTCCGGGTTTCGGGTTCCGGGTTCCGGGTTCCGAGTTCCGGGTTCCGAGTTCTCGGGCTGACAGATCCTGTGCAAACCCGGAACCCGGAACCCGGAACCTCCTACGGCTCCATCCCCAGCGCGGCCATCGCGTCCCCGACCGTATGGAAGGACCCGGTCACCAGCACCGTCGCGGCCCCCTGCTGCACCTCCTGCATCGCCGCTGCGAAGTCGGGGGTCAGGGTCCAGTGTGCCCGCGCACGCGGTCGGTTCGGATCACTGAGCCACTTTTTCAGCCAAGTCATGTCCCACCTGCGCCCCGCTGCGGTCGGTGCCACGGTCAGGACGCCCCGGTCCACCGCAGCATCCAGTCGCACCAGCATCTCCGGCCAGGCCTTGTCACCCAGGATCGAGACCAGCGCATGAATCGGGCGGGGAACCTTCGCCGCTGTTATGGCCTCGCCGAGTGCGGTCATCCCATCGGGGTTGTGGGCGACATCGAAGAGCCACTTCCCCCGTCGGTCGAACCGTCCCGGGATTCTCGCGCGCGCGAATCCACGCTCAATGCTCGTCCCGTCAGGCCGGTAGCGCGGCGGCAAAGCCATCAGGATGCCATGGGCCACGGCAGCGTTGCGTCGCTGGAATGGTCCGTTGAGACCAAGCCGGCCCCTCCAGCGATATTCCGCGGGCAGCACCCCGACCCTTGCCCGGGCAGCCAGGGCCACCGCCCGGAGTTCCCCGATCAGCTCCGGACGGGTCTCACCGATCACGAACGGGACTCCCGGCTTGGCGATGCCGGCCTTCTCCCGCGCGATCAGCTCGACGGTGTCGCCCAGGTATTTCATGTGATCGGCCGCGATCTTGGTCACCCCGCTCACGAGCGGTGTCACCACATTGGTGCTGTCGAGCCGGCCACCGAGCCCCACCTCGACCACGGCGATGTCCACCCCGCGGGCCGCGAAGTCCGCCAGCGCGATGACGGTGGTCGCCTCGAAGAAAGTGGCGTTGCGGGCCCGGATCAGCGGCTGCAGCCGCTCGGTCCACGCGGCGACCGCCAGCTCCGAGATCTGTACTCCGTCGACCAGCATGCGCTCCCGGAACGAGACCAGGTGCGGCGAGGTGTAGAGGCCAACGCGGAGCCCCATCTCCTGCAGCACCTGGGCGACCAGCGTGGAGACGCTCCCCTTCCCATTGGTGCCGCCGATGTGAATCGTCGGATAGACGGTGTGCGGGTCGCCCACCTCGGCCAGCAGCGCGCGGGTGGTGTCGAGCCCGAACTTGATCGTCGTCGTTCTGGGATAGAGGAACTCGAGTGCCGCGTCGTAGCTGAGCGCCAAGGGCCGGGTCGGTGCGTAGGTGTGAGGGGTGATGTAGCTTTGCTGCTCTGGTCGACGGATCACCGAGCAACCTACCGATTCCACCCATGGGCCGCTACACCACCCTTCCCGACCCATTCATTCTCGAGCTGCTCGCCATTCCTGGTTTCCGGGAATTGACCGAGGGCTTCACGCACTGCCCCGAATGCGAGCGGTGCGAGCGGAGCCTCGTCTATCTCACCCCCGCCGAGCAGGCTGCCGCCAAGGCGCTGGAGTTCAAGCTGTACGGCAAGGGCTCCGCGACCCGGCTCAACCGAAAGGGCTGCAAGTGCCCCTTCTATGATGGGCCGGAGGCGGGGTGCCGAGCCTATGTGGACCGGCCGCTCATCTGCCATCTCTTCCCCATCGACATCATTGAACATGAGGAAGACGAGACCTACTGGTGGGTGCTGTTCGGCGCCTGCGAGGAGGTGGCGCGGGGGAAGCTGGTGGGCCGGGTGGAGGAGGCGCGGGCGCTGGCGCGGGAGATCGACCGGCGGATGCCTGACGAACTGCGCCGCTCCTTCATGGCCGATGCCGACGCGGCGGTCTTCGAGCCGGTCTTCTACGAACATCCCATTCATTATCTGCTGCCGCTGACGCCGGCGCGTTAGGACAGGCACGCGGGGGCAGGACAGGCACGCGGGGGTAGGACAGGCACGGAGGCCTGTCCTACCCCTGTGTTGGCGTTACGCTGCCGAGTTGGCGGAATCGCCTTCGGGCTTCGCCGGCTCCTCGGCGGGCTTCGGCGTATGCCGGACGACATCCCTGGCGCTCTTCCAGGCGGCGCGCTTTTCGGGATCCTTGCGGAAGCGAGGCCGATTGAAGGCATCGAGCAGCTTCACGCCGCGCTGTACCTCCGTCGCAAGCTCCTGCATCTCAGCGTTGGCACCGACGTGCGAGCTGGTGCCGGAGTTCTTGGTCTTGATCGCGGTCTCGTACTGGTCCAGCAGCGTGGCGGTCTGATCGAGGAATCCGGCGGTGAGGCCGTACTTCGTGAGCAGCTCCTGGTGGTTGCGGGCCTGCTCCAGCACGACCCGACCGCCGGTCAGATAGTTCTGCTCGCCGCTGCGCGGCTTGGGGATGTTGAGCTGCACGGGAATGGCGGGTTCCTCCCGCTTGGCGGTGGCCGCGATCCGGGCGATCAGCATGAAGCTGTTCTCGAGCTGCTCGAGGAAGCGCAGGTCCCTCCCGGAGAAGCACCGACGCCCCCGCTCGACTGAGCGGGGGCGTCGGTGTATTCCCATCAGCCGGCGACGACTCGGCCCTACTCCGCCGGCTCCTCCGCCAGGCGCTGGCCGCGCATGTGCCGCAGCAGCCGCG
>JBDTTN010000438.1:0-3157 GCA_039930625.1 Gemmatimonadota bacterium
CCGAAGATGAAGAGATTGTAGCAGGTCACAGTGTCGGACGAGGGTGTCAGGCAGACTGATTCAAGCGACCCGAACGCGGAGCCTGCTGTCTCGACTGAGAAGTCGAGGGCAGGCCCGCCGGGCACCGTCATGAAGAGAGCCCGCGCGCCTGCGATCGTATCCACCGGTGGTGGGTAGCCGGAGAGACTGCCGCCCCAGCAGTACACGGCGGCACTCTGCTCGAGACCGCAGAAAATGTCGAAGGTGGTCGACTGGATCTTCGCAAAGCGAAGCACCCCACCCTCGGGTTGGGGCGAGGAGCCGTACGCAAGGTTTGAAGATCCTCCAGTTCCGGCGCACCACAGTTGGCCGTCGAGCGATAGTCCGCAGCTCGTCGAGCTCCCCAGCGCGTACCGCGCATATCGCACACCCCCGGTGACCGGAGCGGGCAGATGGGCGTCCAGCGTATCGCCTGTCCCAAGCTGGCCGAATCGATTCGCTCCCCAGCAAAAGGCTCGGCCCCCGGTCGTGACGCCGCAAGTAGCATTGAATCCCGCCGAGATGTCGGTGAAGACGAGCGAGGTCGCCGTAAACGTTGCGGGAGGGAGGCTATCCACCTTGACCAGGAGCGTATCATCCCCGCCGTCGCTGCGCACGGTCCAACTGGTGCCAGCCACTCCGTCCTTGTCCGTGTAGCCGACGACTGGATTCGCACTCGCGTTGCGAGTCGCCGCGAAGGTGACCGGCACACTCTTCAACGGACGGCCGTCGGCATCGGTGACCCGCACCGTGGGATTCACGCGAAGGACCGCACCTGCGGCACGCACCTGGCCATCACCCGCAACAATCTGCATCCTCGCCGGAGGCGGCGGCGGCTCCGCGGGGGTGTCGGCGCAGGCGGCGAGAGCCGTCAGGCATGCGATCAGGGCGTAGCGATCGAGGCGCATACAACCTCTATTGTGTGGCGAGATCAGTGGAGACGCCACTGCGGCCACTGCTGAACACCGCGCCTCAACCCTGCGCCGGCTTTCGCTTCTCCGGCTTGCCCCGCATCCGCCCGATCGAGAGCAGGATCCCCGTCCCGACCAGCGAGACCACCAGGCTCGACCGCCCGAACGACACGAACGGCAGCGTCAGGCCGGTGGTCGGCATCAGGCTGAGCGTCACCGCCATGTGCATCACCGCCGTCACCCCGACCGCGGCCGTCAGGCCAGTGGCGAGGTATTGCCCGAAGGGATCCTCTGCCGTTTTCGCGATACGGAATCCGAGCCAGCAAAAGATCCCGAACAGAATGACCATGAGCAGTACACCGATGAAGCCCCACTCCTCAGCGATCGCGCTGAAAATGAAATCTGAGTAGGAGTATGGCACGTAACCGAACTTCTGCTGCCCCTGACCAAAGCCGACACCGAACAGCCCACCGGACCCTACGCCTACCAGCGACTGGTGCATCTGGCTCGTCCCCTCAGCGCCATTCAGGAACTTGTCCCATCGAGCGGCCCGGTACCCGGCAATCTGGATCAGCTGCAGTCCCGCGATCACCGCCCCCAGCCCCAGCAGCAGAAAGTGCCCGATCTTCGCGCCGGCGCTGAACAGCACGATGCCGCCGATCAGCGATACCAGTACCGCCATCGACATGTTCGGCTCCAGCAGGATGAGCAGTGAGACAAAGGCGAGGATGACCAGAAACGGCATCACACCCTTCTTGAACTCCCGCACCTGGTCACCCTTCTTGGTCGCCAGCATTGCACACCAAACGATCACCGCCAGGCGAACCAGCTCGGAGGCCTGGAACTGGAGCGGCCCCAGCCGAATCCAGCGCTTGGCCCCGTTGAGCCGAGGCGCAATGGAATGCGGAGTGAAGGGAAGGATGATGATGATCAGCATCACGATCGATCCGATCATCAACGGCCACGCCAGGGGCCGAAGCAGCCGGTAGTCCATCCGCGAGAGGGTCAGCATCAGGATCCCGCCGATAAGGGCACCGCTGAACTGGGTCAGCGCATAGGACCCGCCCACCACGCCGCCGCCGCGAAGCTTTACCAGGCTCGAGGCCCCGTAGATCGTTGCGATTCCAAAGGCGACGAGGGTCGCCGTCACCACGGCGAGCAGCCGAGTCTCCCAGCGAAGTTCCCCCGGGTGTCGCACCGCATCACTCATAGGGCCTCCACCGCCGCGCGGAACTGGGCGCCGCGGTCTTCATAGTGCTTGAACATGTCATAGCTGGAGCAGGCGGGAGAGAGCAGCACCGCATCGCCCGGGTGCGCCAGCCGCTTCGCCTCCGCCAGCACCCGCCCGAAGTCGGTGCCCGCGTCGAGAACCGGCAGCCGCCCGCCGAGATCCTTCACGACCCGCGCTCGCGCCTCTCCGAAGGCGCTCACCGCTCGGCACCGGTCGCCAGACGCGTTCGCGATCGCGGTGTACGGCTCCCCCTTGTGCCGCCCGCCGAGCAGCAACACGAAGGGCCGCTCCATCGCTTCGACCGCGACCAGCGTCGAGGCGACGTTGGTCGCCTTGGAATCGTTGATCCACAGCACCCCGTTCACGGTGCGCACCGGCTCCATGCGGTGCGGCAGCGCGCGGAAGGAGCGGAGCCCCTCGGCGATCCGCGCCAGCGGCGCACCGGCTCGTCGGGCGATGAGCGCCGCGCAGAGGGCGTTGGCCACGTTGTGATCACCGAACAGCGCCAGGTCGTCCCGGCCGAGCAGTCGCTCCCCATGCAGCATGAGCGTCCGGGTCTCCCGCGCGTAGGCGGCATCGGCGGGGCCGCGGACGCTGAATCGCAGCCGCGATCCGGTGGTACGCGCGGCGCGGCGCTCGACCTCGGCATCATCGGCGTTAGTCACCCAGCACCGATCCGGAGTGTCATGGAGATAGAGCCGGTCCTTGTCGGCGTAGTACGCTTCCAGCGACGCATAGCGATCGAGGTGATCGGGGGCGAGATTGGTCGTCGCACCAATGTCGGGAACCAGCTCATAGGTGTCGTGCAGCTGGAAGGAGGAAATCTCCAGCGCAATCCACTCGGGGAAGTCGCCCGCCAGCGCCACCTCAGCGAGTGGCCTGCCGATATTGCCGGCGGTGAGCGCACGAATGCCCGCGGCCTGGAGCAGATGTCCGGTCAGGGCGGTGGTTGTGGTCTTGCCGTTGGTGCCGCTGATGACGGCGAACTTCACTCCGG
>JBDTTN010000439.1:0-3130 GCA_039930625.1 Gemmatimonadota bacterium
GGATTCACGCCATGACGCGGACCACGCACGCTCGCATCGTCGCCGGGGCTCTCGCCCTGCTCCTCGCCACCGCCTGTGGCCGCGGCGGCACGCCCGCCGTCGCGACGGCGGACGCGGCCATGGTCGTCGGGCTGGAGAACATCACTGTCGCCAAGGTGGACACGCTGCAGGTCGGCCCCGCGATCGCCGGAACCCTCGAGGCGGATCGCACCGCCCAGGTGCGTGCCGAAATCGGCGGCGCAGTGGTCGGCATCGAGGCGGAGCCGGGACAGGCGGTTGCCCGGGGGCAGGTGCTCGGCCGCATCGACGACACCGGCCTGCGCGACAGCTACAACTCCAGTCAGGCGGCGGTGCACAGCACCGAACTCACCGTGAGCCTCGCGCGCCGGAATGCGGAACGGACCGCCGCGCTGGCGCAGGCCGGGGCGGTGGCCGACCGTGACCGGGAGCAGGCGGAGTGGAACCTCTCCAACGCCGAATCGCAGCTCGCTGACACCAGGGCGCGGATGGTCAACGCCGAGAAGCAGCTGGCGCGCACCACGCTCCGGGCTCCGTTCAGCGGCGTGGTGAGCGAGCGGCCGGTGAATCTGGGCGACATCGTGCAGAGCGGGGCGGCGCTGTTCACCATCGTCGATCCGGCGACCCTCAAGCTCGAGGGCACCGTGGAAGCCGACGCCCTCGAAGGGCTCAAGGTCGGGACGCCAGTGACCTTCTCCATTCACGGTGCCGAGAAGCCGATCACCGGCAGGATCAGCCGCATCAACCCGGCGGTGGACCCGGCCACGCGCCAGGTCCGCGTCACGGTCGCGCTGCCGAATGCCGGTCACAATGTGGTGACCGGGCTCTTCGCGGAGGGACGCGTGGCCACTTCCACCAGGGTCAGCGTGGTGGTGCCGAACGGTGCGGTGGACCGCAAGGGACTCAAGCCCTTCGTGGTGCGGATCAAGCAAGGCAAGGTCGAGCGCGTCGATGTCGAGCTGGGCGTGATCGACGCGGCGCGGGAACAGATGGAAGTTCTCACGGGGCTGGCGGGGGGCGATACGCTGCTGCTCGGCGGCGCCCGGGGTATCGCGCCGGGAGCGACGGTCCAGGTAGGCAACGCCTCAGAAAGGGAGTGACCGGTGCTGATCTCCGATTTTGCGATCCGCCGGCCGGTCGTCACCGTCGTCTCGATGCTGGCGCTGGCGGTCTTCGGCATCATCGCCCTGCTCAAGCTGAAGACCGACGAGTTCCCCGACGTACAGCCGCCCTTCGTGCTGGTGGGCCTGCTCTATCCCGGCGCCTCCCCGGATGGCGTCGAACGTGAAGTGCTCGAGCCGGTCGAGGAGGCCATCGCCTCCATCAGCGGGGTGAAGAAGATTCAGGGCTCGGCCCAGGATGGCTACGGGCAGATCGTCATCGAATTCCAGTTCGAGAAGCCCATCCTCGAAGCCACCCAGGATGTGCGTGATGCGATCTCCACGATCCGCAGCGACCTCCCGGAAGAGCTGAAGGAACCGATCATCAAGAAGCTCTCCGACACCGACCGGCCGGTGGTGTCGCTGGCGCTCTCATCGACGACTCTCACCGCCGCCGAGCTCACCCGGCTCGCGGATCCGGGCATCGCGCGGGAGCTGCGCTCGCTGCCGGGCGTGGCGGAAGTCAACGTCATCGGCAAGCACGAGCGGGAGCTGACCGTACTGCTCCGGCCGCAGGCGCTGCAGGCCGCCGGTGTGAGCGTGGCGCAGGTGGTGGCCGCCCTCAAATCGCAGAACCTCGCGGCGCCGGTGGGCCGCATCGAGAGCGACTTCGAGGAGCGCAGCATTCGGCTCACCGGCCGCCTGACCGAGCCACAGGACTTTCTTTCGCTCGTCGTCACCGAACGGAATGGCCGCATGATCCGGCTCGGCGAGCTGGCCTCGGCCATCGACGGAACCGAGGAGCCGCGTTCGCTGGCGCTGTTCAACAGCCAGGAGGCCGTCGGCATCGATGTGAAGAAGTCCAAGGGGTACAGCACGACCGATGTCGCCGGTCGGGTGATGGAGCGCGCCACGCGGTTGCAGGCAGCCCTTCCCGCCGGCGCCAAGCTCGAGATGGTCAAGGATGCCGGCGAACGGGTGGACCGGTCGGTGAAGAACGTCGAGGAGACATTGGTCGAGGGCGCGCTGCTCACCGTGCTCGTGGTCTTCCTGTTCCTCAACTCCTGGCGCTCGACCATCATCACCGGACTCGCGCTGCCGGTCAGCGTGCTGGCCTCGTTCATCGCGGTCTATGCATTCGGTTTCACTCTCAACACGATGTCGCTGCTCGGCCTCTCGCTGGCAATCGGCATCCTGATCGACGATGCCATCGTGGTCCGCGAGAACATCGTGCGTCACCTCGAGATGGGCAAAGACCACATCACCGCCGCACGGGAGGGCACCGACGAGATCGGGCTGGCCGTGGCGGCGACGACCTTCTCGATTCTCGCGGTGTTCCTGCCGATCGCATTCCTGAACGGAGTGTCGGGCCAGTGGTTCAAGCCCTTCGCGCTCACGATCGCCTGCTCGGTGGCGGTCTCCCTGTTCGTCTCATTCTCGCTCGATCCGATGCTGTCGGCCTACTGGCCCGACCCGCACCAGCACGAGCACCAGAAGGCCTGGATCACCCGGCAGCTCGACAAGTTCAACGCCTGGTTCGGCAAGCTCTCCAACGGCTACCGCCGAGTCATCGGCTGGGCGCTGGACCATCGCTGGACGATGGTGGCGATTTCCACCGCGACGTTTGTCTTTGCGCTGGCCATGCCTGCGTTGCGGCTGGTGGGCGTCGGCTTCTTTCCGCTGGATGACCGGGCCGAGTTCAACATCAAGCTCGAGACGCCACCGGGTTCGAGTCTGGCCTACACCCGGACCAAGGCGGCAGAGGTCGCGGCGCTGGTGCGCCAGTATCCCGAGGTGAAGTACACCTACACCACCCTCGGCGGTGGCAGCTCCGGCGCGGTCGACGAGGGCAGCATCTACGTCCGGCTGGTCCCGCGGAGCCAGCGCAGCATCGTGGTCGAGGACTTCGCGACCCGGCTGCGCGGGGAGACCAACCGGCTGACCGGAGCAAAGGTGTCGGTCTTCACCTCCGACTTCGGCGGCGGCCGGAAGGCGCTGCAGCTCGAAGTGCG
>JBDTTN010000440.1:0-3126 GCA_039930625.1 Gemmatimonadota bacterium
CCGCCTGCACCACCAGGGCCGACGTTCCGCCTCCGGCCACCGACCTCCGGCTCCAGCGGGAACTGCTCACCCGCGTCGCGAGCGATCAGGCAGTCCGTGACACCTTCGCCGCGCAGCTTCGGGCCACCGGCACCCTGACCCCTGCGGTGGTGGCGTCGATGCGGGCCGTGGATTCGGTCAACCTTGCCTGGCTCAAACCGCAATTGCGCTCGGCTGGATTCCCGACTCGAGCCCAGGTAGGAAAGGAAGCCGTCCAGGCCGCGGCGCTACTGGTTCAGCATGCGGACGCGGAGCCCACCTTTCAAGCCGAGGTCCTGCCCCTCATCGAGGCGGCGTACCGCGCCGGCGACCTGACCGGGCAGGAAGTCGCGATGCTGACCGATCGGGTAGCGAAGGCGCAGGGGCGCCCGCAGCGCTACGGCACACAGACGACCGGGATCGATGGCAGGATCGTCTTCGACCCGATCGAAGACTCAGCTCACGTGGACGCCCGGCGAGCATCCATGGGGTTGCCGCCCCTGGCCATCTATAAGCAGCTGCTCGATTCCATGTACGGCCGGAAGCCCGCCCCGTGACGCGATTGCGGCGCGAAGCGGGATCTTGCGAAGCGGTGCGCGCCGGTGCATCGTATCTCCCGGCGGCGATCCACGCCCAACCTCTTCGACCCACCCCCAGCGTGGGTCAGTAGCGAGGCAAAGGGGGGCATACTCCCGGATAAGTATCCGCGTCGGCCTTTGCGTCGCCATGGGCGCCGCTGCTGGGGAGCGTGCATCCGTGGCCCGACCAAAGGACCTCTCCATGCCCGCCAACAAGGATTTCAAGCGCCTGGTGCGCGCTCGCATGCGCAAGACCGGCGAGTCGTACACCGCAGCGCGTGCTCAATTCACGTCAGCGAAGTCACTGCCCGCCCCGCTCAGCATTTCGCCCCCCGACTACGCCGCCCTCGCCGGCATGAGTGACGCCTCCGTCAAGGCGAAGACCGGCTGTGCCTGGGACCGGTGGGTCTGGGTGCTCGACAAGGCGAAGGCCTACGAATGGGGCCACGCCGAGATTGCCAGCTACATCGGCAAGGAATACGAGGTGGGGCCCTGGTGGGGCCAGATGCTCACAGTGGGGTACGAGCGGATCAAGGGACTGCGTCAGGTAGGCCAGGGGCGACATGGCGGATTTACTATCACCAAGAGCCGCACCTTTCCGCTTCCGCTGGCACGACTCTATCGCGCCTTCCACGACCAGAAAATCCGGACCCGCTGGCTGACGGGGGTCGAGCCCCGGGTCACCAGCGCCACCACGGACAAGTCGCTCCGGATCGCCTGGCCGGACGGATCGAAGGTCGCGGTGGGCTTCTTCGGGAAGGGGCGCGGGAAGAGCCAGGTGCAGGTGGAGCAGACCGGATTCGCCGAGAAGGAGTCCGCGGCGCGCATGAAGGAGTTCTGGACCGAGCGGCTCAACGCCCTCGCGACACTTGAGGAGGCGCCAGCCTCGCCCAGGACCACCGGACAGGACCCCGCCGCACAGGTGCGCGCCTACTTCGCCGCCCTGCCGCCTGACACGCGCAAGCGGCTCGAGTCGCTCCGGGACGCTATTCGGTCGGCGGCACCCGGCGCCGTGGATGCCTTTGGCTACGGCATTCCTGCGTTCCGCGTCGATGGCCTTCCCCTGCTGTGGTACGCCGGCTGGAAGCGGCACACCAGCATGTACCCCATGTCAGCGGCGATGAAGCGAGCCCACGCGGCCGCCAGCAGGCAGTATGAGATCTCCAAGGGAACCATCCGGTTTCCCCATGCGGAGGTCCTGCCAGTCGGCCTGGTCAAGCAGTTGGTCAAGGCACGCATCGCCGAGTTGCGGAAGAGCCCGAAGCCTGCGCCTCGCAGGGCTCGTCGGCTGAGTTGAGACGGGTCGCCGGAGGATCCTGGCTCGTCAGCCCTGAATCTTTCAGTCCCAGGCCAACGCCATGAACCCATCGACCGCGCTCCTGCTCATCGACGTCCAGGTGGGGCTCGACGATCCGTGCTGGGGTGCCCGCAACAATCCGGGCGCCGAGCTGGTGCTCGGGCAGGTTCTGGCAGCGTGGCGGCACAACGGCTGGCCGGTCGTTCACGTGCAGCATCTCTCCACCAACCCGCGCTCGCCCCTCCGGCCTGGCCAACCGGGGGTCGAGCTCAAGCTGGTTGTCCGCCCGTTGGGTAGCGAGCCGGTGATTCAGAAACAGGTCAACAGCGCCTTCATCGGGACCGATCTCGAGGCTCGGCTCCGCAGCGCCGGAATCCGCCGAGTAGTGGTCGGTGGGCTCACCACCGACCACTGCGTCTCGAGTACCGTCCGGATGGCGGCCAATCTGGGCTTCGATGTGATTGTGCTGGCCGATGGCACCGCGACCTTCGGTCGCACGGGCCCTGATGGGCGGGCGTGGACCGCAGAGGACCTCCACGGCGCCACGCTCGCCAGCCTGGACGGAGAGTTCGCTACCGTCCGTCAGGCGCGGGAAATTCTTGATTCAATCGGGACTGCTCCGGCGGCCGGCTAACCACCGCGTTCAAACCGAGGAGGCTCGCCAGGATGTACCGGGTGCGCCAGGAGGACCTGCCCTTTCAGGGCATCGGACTGGCACTACTCGGAGTCTGCCTCCTGACTGGCCGCGGCATCGGTGGTCCATCATCGCCGCTGGCAATGGCCCGCGCGGCGCTGGTGTTCCTCCCGCTCTGGTTCGTGGGCGCCGGCATCAATATGTGGATCGGTGTTTCCAAGGTTGGGTATTCGGTCGCCGACGAGGCGCCGGTCTTTCTGCTGGTGTTTGCCGTCCCCGCGGCGGTGGCGCTGCTCATCTGGTGGGGCGCGGCGCGTGCCTAGCTGCAGAGGCGCGGGCTTTCGCCCGGCCACGGGAGTCAATCCGGACACAGCCGAGCGGCGTATGGGAGGTATACCCCGAGATACTCACCTCCCGCCTGGAGTCCGATGTGACCACCCTCGCCACCGGCACTGTGCCAGCAAGTCTCCGCGTCCTGTCCGCTACCTTCCTGCCCGTCGGACAGATGCTGCAGATCTCCCGGGTAACCGACCTGGCCGGGGCACGCATTGAAGGGCACGTGGAACTCGGGCCCGACCATTGGGTCTTCCCGCAACACT
>JBDTTN010000441.1:0-3124 GCA_039930625.1 Gemmatimonadota bacterium
GCGTCGAGTGTCCATGAGCGCCACGATCTTCCACTCCCCACCATCCTGGGCCATGAAGAACGCATCTACGCCGCAGTGGCTCTTCTTGCCTCCCAGGTAGAAAGTGTAGTCCATCCAGACCGATGCAAAGCTCCCGTCCTGGTGCACGACCGGATTGGCGACCCGCTCGTCCCAGACCTCGGCGTGAGGTGCCCCGACCGCCTTGATGAATCCTTCGGGGCCATCATCGACCTCGACCATTGGCTGGCCCTGCCGGGTGAACGCGGAGGCAAGGAACAGCTTGGGATGAAAGGTGGAGCGGACCATCGCACTGTCGCCCGCGCGCATGCCATCAAAGAGGCGACGGGTGACGGCGAGAATGGCGTCGCGGTCGGGAGCATCCTGTGCGGCGAGGGGCGCCGCCGCAGCAAGCAGGCCCGCGACCAGGAGTGCATGGCTGGCAAGACGCATGAGTGAGACTGCCTAGGTTGAGTGTGGCGGCCGTACGGCGTGAGCGAACCCGGTGTTTCCTGATCAGTCTCGCAGTGCGGCGATCGTCGCTTCCAGCTCGGCAACATCGATCTCCGCGGAACCCGGCAGCCGGGGGCCGAGGTGCAGCTCCCGCACGCCGGTCTCGCGCACGATTCGGCGCACATTGACCGCCCGGATGCCGCCGCCCGCCAGAATCGCGATTCGTTCGCCCCAGCGGACCTGGAGTTGGCCGATCGTCGCGGCACCCTGCAGCGCGGTTGCCGCGCCACCCGAGGTCAGGATCCGGGCGACGCCGAGCTCGACGAGGAGTACGACCGATGCATCCAGGTCAGGCGTCGCATCAACGGCACGGTGAAAGGTGCAGGAGAGCGAATCCGCCGCGGCGACCAATCGCTCGGTCCGGGCCCGGTGTATCCGAAGTCCGGTCGAGAGCGCGCCGATGACGACGCCGTCCGCACCTGCGCGCCGCGCCTCGGCGATATCCGCGAGCATCACCTCTTCCTCGGCGGCATCATAGATGAACTCGCCTCCGCGAGGCCGGATCAAGACATGCAGCGGGATCCCGACCCGGGCGCGAACCGCGCGGATGAGTCCGGCGCTGGGCGTCACACCGCCCTCCGCGAGATCGGAGCAGAGCTCGATCCGGCTCGCCCCCGCCCGCTCGGCGGCGACGGCCGAGGCAACGGTTTCAACGCAGGCTTCGACGATCACGCCGGGCATCGAGACCTTCTCACTGGCGCTCCAGCATCCGCGTCGCCTTGGCGCGCGCCTCGAGATACCGCGGCGTGAATTCCGGTTCGGCCTTCTCCCATGCATCAACCACGTGCTGGTAGTAGACCGCCGCGCTGTCCCGCCGGCCGACCGCCTCGAAGGCCTGCGCCATTCGCTCCTGAATCTCGGTGTGAGTGATGTAGAGCGCAGCGCCCTCGTAGATGCTGCGGTTGGCGCTGCGCAGGAGCGGGATCGCTTCCGGCGCGCGGCCCAGCGCCATCAGCTCCCCCGCCAGCGCGTAGTTGACGCGGGTGAAGCCCAGACTGGTCGACACGATCGCCGCGCGAAAGGCGGCCGCCGCTTCTTCATGCCGGCCCCGAGCCCGGGCGAGAAGCCCGCGCACATACTGATGCAGCACCCGGTCACGCCCGAGCCCGCTGAGCTGTCCGAATCGCTGAATCGAGTCCGCCAGCGCCGGCAGGCCGGCGGTGTCTCCCATGGCGGCTAGCACGGTGGACTTGTGGGTCAGGGTCCAGACCTGATTGCGCGCCGTGGCCGACGCGTCCTGATCGGGAATCCGCACCCGGCTCATGGAATCGAACACCGCCGCGGCGCCGCGGTAGTTGCCGCTTTCGAAGAGTGTCTGGCCATAGAGGAAGGACGAGAGTGGCGCGGCATCCCGCGCGACCGCTTCTCGGCGCAGATCGCGGTACTGGCGGGCCAGATCCACCGCCGCCCTGGGCCGCCCCTCGTGCCGGTAGACGAGGCACAGGTCCCAGATCGCCTCCACCCGCTGGGAGGGCGGCGCCGCCCTGAGCTGGACCCGGGCGAACTCCTCGGCTTCTGTCAGGCGCCCGCCGCGGAGCAGGAGCGCGAACTGGTACTGCCAGGCTGCCGGCGCGCTCGGGTCCAGCGAGTCGGCGTGCGCCAGGACCAGCTGCGCCGAATCGAGCTTCCCCGCCGAACCGAGCATCATGGCCAGCGATCGCCAGGCCACCCCCGATGTGGGCTGCAGCCGGACCCACTCCCGAGCCACGCGGATGGCGGCCGGAAGCGAGTCCTCTTCGTCGTACGATCCCGCCAGCGCCTGCAGCGCCTCACAGGCGAGGCAGCGCACCGCCTTGCCTGAGAGACCGAGCGAGTCGCGAGTGATGACTTCACGCAGCGGACGGTGCGCCGCCTCGTAATTGCCCGCGAGCATCGCCGCCATTCCGGAGAGCAGGTAGCCCTCGAGTTCCGCCGGATAGCGGACCATCAGGGTATCGGCGATGGCCCCGGCGCTGGGAGAGGAGTTGACCCGCGCCCAGGTGGCGCGGATCAGCAGGCGCTCCCGATCGCTCGCGCCGTCCGCGAGCTGCACCGCCTGCCACAGCGCGGCGAAGATCTCGGCCCTGGTCCCCTGGGACAGGCTCTGACTGCGGTAGAACGCCGCCATCGCAAAGGTGGAGTCGGCCTTCAGCGCGCGGGCAAAGAGCTGCTCCGCAGCGGGGAGATCCCCGCCGAAGTAGCGCCTGAGGCCCTGCTCGTAGAATCCGTACGCTTCGACCGATCGGGTGGTAACATCCGCCAGCGAGCCGGCCGGCCGCTGTCCGCCGAAATCCCCCGCGAGACGACCGGTGCCGCTGTCGGCGAGTGCGAACAGATCGGAGCCCTGCACGGTGTACGCGCGCAGGACCGCGCCCGTCGCGAGGTCGACGCGACGGAGATCCAGCCGCAAATGGCCCGGGGCGACATCATAGAGCGAACCGTCCACCAGTTCCGTCGCCCCTGCCTCACGCGCCACTTCGGCCGAACTCGCGGCAGAATCTCCCCGGCCGCCGAGCTGACCCGTCACCTCCACCATGCGGGCATTGCTCACGACCCGCAGCCCCTCTACCCGTGCGAGGTTGGTGGCGAGCATGTCGCCGAGCGGCTGGCCCAGCGTACCGACGCCCTGGCCGGC
>JBDTTN010000442.1:0-3122 GCA_039930625.1 Gemmatimonadota bacterium
ACCGGCGGCTCCGTCTTGCGACGGTGCGGGCGAAGCGGGGCGCTTTGTTGCGCCTGCGGGATGAGGGCGCGATTTCGGACGAGGTGCACCTCGCCCTGGAGAGCGAGCTCGACTACGAGGCGCTCCGGCTCGGCGCGGGCGACGAGCGCGATCGCTGAGCCTCACGCCGTCGGGGCGTCGGCTGACTCCTCCGGTGCGGGGACTGAGGTTGAACCCTCCGGAAGGCGATCCACCCGATCGAGCCGCTCCACGTCGATGGTGATGAGGGCGTCCGGCAATTCCACGAACATGTCGGCGAAGCGGACATCCCAGCGCACCTCTTCCCAGACGTAGGAGGTGCGCGAGGTGACCTGGGTGGAGAAAGTCTCCTCGTGCGCGTTGACGTGGACCAGGAACTCGGCCTTGCCTTCGCGCAATTCGTCCGGCGTCACCCCGGCGAGCGGACTGTTGCGGTCGATCGGATGCACCAGGGTCCAGTGCAGCGTGAAAAACTCGACCAGGTCAAACTCGAGCGTCAGATCGTGGAACCGGCGCTCCCGCTTCTCCCCCACCTGTTTGGACCAGGCGAGGTTCACCGCTACCTGGACGTTGCTCAGTTCACCGGGATCGACGTTGACCATCCGGAACATGAAGGCGCGGCCGGTGCGATACGGGGCGATGACGGCGCGCTGCGAGAAGCGGATGTGGGCGCGGGGACGGGCGAGTCGTGCGAGGGTGAGCCCGCCGCCAAGCGCGAGTCCCAGCAGTCCCCCGACCGATTCGAGTACAGTCAGCCATTGTGCGGTGGATCCCACCGCGACGATGGGCCCGGCTCCCACGCCGGAGAGAATGCCGACGCTGTAGGCAAAGGCGACGAAGAAGGGATCGGAGAGCCCGAGCATCTCGGTGCCCCGCAGCGCTTCAGGGCCCAGGCTTCGGTAGCCGATCGCGAAGACGCCGGCGAGCAGGAGCACCAGTCCCGCTACCCAGACGAGGAACTGGGGCCACGAGACGGCGAGCGCCCGCAGGTAGAGCCGGGACCAGGTCTGACCGCCGAGTCCGTACTTCCGGCTGTTCGGCGTACCGTCCTTGTTGACGAGTCGACCCCGGGCCCGCTCGGTGACGACGCGGCCGAAGCCGAGATTGGTTTCTTCCGCCATGCACGCCTCGGTGAGGGATGGGTCGCCGGCCGGCTCCACCGAAAGCATAATATGACGAGGCCGAACTCAGCGGGAGCCGGGTCCGGCCGGCGAATCCGGCGAGGAGCTCGACACACCCCCTTCAGGCAGTTGCGAGGGAGCCGCAGACCGCAGATTATCGGAGCCGGACTACCGGAGCGCCGACCCGGCACCTCCGGCAGAATGCCCCGAAGCCCGGCGCCTGAAACCGAACCGCATGCCGCTTCGCTTCGTGCGGCGCAAAGTCATACCTGACAGTTGAGGAACCGTCATGAATCAAATTGGGCACACGGCGCATCCGCTCCCCGCCGGTACCCCGGCGCCGGCCTTCACGCTGCATGCAACGCCGGATCAAACGCTGTCTCTGGAAGAGTTGCGCGGCCATCCGGTCGTGCTGGTCTTCTACCCCGCGGACTGGAGCGCCGTCTGTGGCGACCAGTTGACGCTGTACAACGAACTTCGCTCCGAGTTTCACCGTTATGCCGCGGAGATCGTGGGCATTTCGGTGGATGGAGCCTGGTGCCATGTGGCCTTTCGGGAGGCGCGCCATCTGCACTTCACCCTGCTCAGTGATTTCGAACCCAAGGGAGAGGTCGCGCGCCGGTACGGAGTGTACCGGGACCAGGAGGGAACCACCGAGCGCGCCCTGTTCGTGCTCGATGCCGAAGGCATCATCCGCTGGAGCTACGTCTCTCCGGTGGGCGTCAACCCCGGAGCGGATGGTATTCTCGAGGCGCTGGAGCGGCTCGGACACGCGCCGGCTCCTGCCGCGGGGAGGGCGCCATGAGCGGCGGACGCCTCACACCTCCGGTGCATCCGGAAGACCACGTCCAGGGAGCCGCGCACGCTCCGGTCACCCTGGTCGAATACGGCGACTACGAGTGCCCGCATTGCGGTCGGGCCTACCCCATCATCAAGCGAGTGCAGGAGCGGATGGGCAGCCGGCTGCGATTCGTGTTCCGGAACTTTCCCCTCGCTGAGGCCCATCCCCACGCCGAGCACGCGGCGGAGGCGGCCGAGTCGGTGGCAAAGCACGGTGGTCCGGAAGCCTATTGGGTCATGCACGATCTGATCTTCGAGCATCAGCAGGACGGCCCCGCCACTCTGGGCGATTCCGGGCTGGCGAGGCTCGCAGGGATGGCGGGTGTCCCCGCGGAGACAGTGCTGGCGGACCTCAAGGCAGCCGAATTCAAGGACCGGGTGCGTGATGACTTCATGAGCGGCGTGCTGAGCGGCGTCAATGGTACGCCGACCTTCTTCATCAACGGCACGCGCTTCGATGGTTCGTGGGACGAGGAGCCTCTGATGGCGGCGCTCACGGCTGCAGCGAAGTAGCCGGCGGCTTGACGGCCCCGGCACTGCATTGTATATAACCAATAGGTTATGTACGTAGCGCGGCCAGTGGTGGCGGCGGCGATGCCGGCTCCCCGTGCCGCACGAACGGGGCGGCAGGACCACAACCCGCCCGACCTCACTCCAACCTGGAAGCTCAGCGATGCATCTCGGCGGCAGCCTGAAAGTGACGACGCCCTCGGACCGGGAAGTGGCCATGACCCGCGAGTTCGCTGCGCCGCGCAGTCTCGTCTTCGAAGCCTACACCACGCCTGAGCTGCTCAAGCGGTGGCTCGGGGTGCACGCCGGCTGGACGCTGGCGGTGTGCGAGATCGACCTGCGAGTGGGGGGTCTCTATCGCTATGTCTGGCGCAATTCCGATGGCTTCGAGATGGGGATGGGTGGGGCGTATCGTGAGATAGTCCGCCCGGCCCGCATCGTCGCCACCGAGGCGTTTGACCAGTCGTGGTACCCGGGTGAGGCGGTCACGACGCTCACCCTGGTGGAGCAGGGTGGCCGGACCACGCTCACACTCACAGTCCTGTATGAGTCGCGGGAGGCGCGGGACGCGGTGCTCCGTTCGCCGATGGAGGAGGGCGTGGGAGAGGGATTCAACAAGCTCGCGGAGCTGCT
>JBDTTN010000443.1:0-3116 GCA_039930625.1 Gemmatimonadota bacterium
ACCACGAGCTGTGCCGCCTGCCGAGTGGTGGAGTCTGACATGCTGCGGAGCATGACGAAGCGCTGATCGTCGGGAGAGACGTCATAGGCGCGGTTGCCCGGAGTCGTCGCGTAGCCCTTGGTCGAGAAGAGCGCCCGCGGCGCGCCGGAGGAGGAGAAAGTCGTCGTTGCCGTGACCGGCGCCGTCATCATCTCCCCCGCCAGCGAGCGGAAGAAGATCTCGCGGCCGCTTCGGCCCCAGAGCGGCTCGGAGCCGCCGGCGGCCGAGATCTGCCACCGCCCGTTGTCGGCCTTCGGGAAGGGGCGCACGTAGATTTCGTCCTGTCCAGATTCGTCCGATTGATAGGCGATCCACCGGCCATCGGGGGAAAGGCTCGCCGCCCGCTCCTCGAACCGCGGCGAGGCGACGATCATTACCAGGGTACTGTCCACCCCTGGTTGAAGGCCGAGAATATCCCGGGTCGGCAGCGTGGTCCGGACCACCAGCCAGCGCTGATCGCTGGACCAGATCGCTTCGGCGAGCGATCGCTCCGATATCAGCAGTCGCTGCGCCGCGCCGCTGCCATCGGCCCGCTTCACATAGATGCTGGCGTTGTTGTTCCCCGGATCGACGACGTAGCTCACCGATCGCCCGTCAGGCGTCCAGCTGGGCCGGTACTTCAGGAACTCCTCGAAGGTCAGCCGGGAGAGCGGGCCGTGATCGAGCTGCTTGATCCAGATGTCAGCCGAGTTCTGCCCCGCCACAGCGATCGCCAGTCGGTGTCCATCCGGTGAAAGACTGAGCCCGCCGTTGAAGGGTCGAGTCACGATCCAGCCGGTATCGATGGCGGACATGCGCCCGTCCCGGGTGACCCAGACCGGCTGCACCTTCTCCCTGACATCTCCCGGCTGGCCCGCGAGGTAGCCGAGGGAGCCATCGCCCGCCACATCGAAGTTCTGGAAGACGTTGGTCTCGACCTCGAGGCCCGCCACCACCGGCACCAGGGGTCCGGTGGTCACCATCCGATCCTGATCGAAGGGGACCGCGGCCAGCGTGCCGTCGGTTCGGGCGATGAGGATGTGCCCAGTGGACAGATAGCGGGCCCGGATGCCCCGCTGCAGCACCTTGAAGGCGCCGGTCTTGAGATTCGCGACCGCGATCTCCGTCTCAGTGGGCCGCGCGGGGCCGTACCAGATGGTGAAGAGCAGGCCGCGGTTGTTGGGCAGCAGTGCGGGGTAGAGATGCGCGAAAGCGTTCGTCGTGCTGTCGATCATCGTCACCGGCACCGGAACGCCACCCGCTGCCGGGACTCGGACGATGCCGATGCGGCCCCCATACGATCCGGTCGAATAGAGATATCCATCCGGACCCCACGTCGTCCCGCCGGACGCGACGAGCGAATCCGCCACCGTCTCCGGAGCGCTACCGTCCGCCCCGATCACCCGGAGCCGCGGTTTCCCATCAGCGAAGTCGATGTAGGCAATCCGTCGCCCATCAGGCGACCAACTGAGACTCCCCGAGTTGTCGGTCCCCGGCAGCGGCTGGCCATGCAGTTGGTTCCGCTCGCGCATCCAGATCGGAAAGGATCCGTTCGGACCGCCACCGATGTACGCCAGCCGACTGCCATCAGGGGAGAATACCAGGCCGCCGACGCCACGCGGCGAGACCGCTTCCGAGCCGGGCAGCTCCAAGGCGTAACGCCGAACGGCCTTCCCGGAAATACTGCCAGGCCGGAACCAGCCCCACGCGGCGAGCGCTGTGGCGACGATGGCGACACTCACAGCGAGGACGGTCAGGCGGGAAGGCGGAAGGACGGTGCGACGGTAATGGAGAGCAGCCGTTACGCCATCCCGCCTTTCCGCCGTCCCGCTCAGCGCCGCTGCAAACTCCGCCGCGGTCCCGAACCGATCCGCCGGCAACTTCTCGATCGCGGTGAGTACCGCCGCTTCGACCTGCGGCGGGATGGTGTGCCGCTGCAGCGTCAGCGAGCGTGGGGACTCGGTCATCACCCGGGCGATGATGGCCTGCGCGGTGGCGCCCTGGAAGGGTGGCTCCGCGGTCAGCATCTCGTAGGTGACGCAGCCGAGGGCGTAGATGTCGGCGCGGGCGGTGATCTCTCGCTCGCCCATCGCTTGCTCCGGCGCCATGTAGTGCGGCGTGCCGAGCGACATGCCGGTCTCGGTCATCCGGCTGTTGCCGGCCTTGCTCGCGGCCAGGGCGATGCCGAAATCGGCGACGAGCGCCCGCCCGTCGTGCAGCAGGATGTTCTCGGGCTTGATATCGCGGTGGATGACGCCGCGGCGATGGGCGTAGTCCAGCGCGCCAGCGACCTCGCTCGCAATGCGGACCGCATCGGCAATGGGCAACTGCTTCTCGCGAATGAGCCGGTCGCGCAGCGATTCCCCCTCGATCAGCGGCATTACGTAGAAGAGCTGGCCCGCCGCCTCGCCGCTGTCGAAGAGCGGCAGAATGTGCGGATGCTGCAGCGCTGCCGTGGTCTTGATCTCGGCCAGAAACCGCTCGGCCCCGATGACAGCAGCGAGCTCGGGTCGCAGGACCTTCACCGCGACCTGGCGGTCGTGCCTCAGATCGAGGGCGAGGTAGACAGTCGCCATGCCGCCATGGCCCAGCTCCCGCTCGATGCGGTACCGGTCGCCGATGGCGGTTTGCAGCCGGGTGAGGATGTCGGACACACTGTCCATCGGTGGGAGGAAGCTCGAAGATGCAGGGAATCGGGGTACTGCGGTAGGTCGGGCGTGTGGTGCGGAGCGGGTCGGGGACTGCGGTCGTTACGGTGAACTCACCAGCACGACCGCGTGCATCCCGTCTCCCTGCACCGAGATGCTTTTCAGCTGCACGGTTCCCGCCGCCAGGCACTTGCGACTGGGAAGTCGCGGTCCCGGGAGCGCCGGGTCACAACTCGCCCGCTGCAGCCGCTGGGCCAGATCCCACGCCTGTGGCCGCAGCTCCGGCACCGCGGCGCAGCTCCAGCCATCGCGATACTCCTTCGGCTGCGAGATGGAGATCCTGCCACCGGAAAGGATCGGCGTCCCGTCCAGGGTGATGTCGCAGGTTCCCGCCACCGACGCCTGTACCCGGGCTTGCGGCGGGTAGAGCTGGATGCGCTTCAAGGTGAC
>JBDTTN010000444.1:0-3115 GCA_039930625.1 Gemmatimonadota bacterium
CGCGCCGGATCCGCCACGGTGGCGGGAGGGGGGCGGTCGGTGACGGGCTCGCCGGTGGCGTCGAGGACCAGCTTGCTGCCCACGTGCATGACGTAAGAGGTGTAGTCGAGCGTGTCGAGCGGGGCGATCGGCAGGAGGAGCATGCGCTCCTCCGGTTCAAAGCGATACCAGAGTTCCCGCAGCAGCGCGTTGAAGCTCCTGGGATTCACATCCTCGCGGACCATCACCGCGACCTTGGTGAGCGCGAGCTGACCGGTGCCGAGCAGGGCGAGCGCGGTCTTGAGCACCTCCTTGGGATGGCGTTCCTTGAGGGCGACGCCGAGGAGATTGTGAAAACTGGCGGCGTCGTAGGCGTAGAGATCGACGACATTGGGATTCACCAGCCGGATCAGCGGTCCGACCATCTCGCCGACCGCGATGCCCATGAACTTGTCCTCCTGCGGCGGTTTGCCGACGACGGACGCGGTGTACATGGCGTCCCGCCGCCGGGTGATCCGCTCCACGTGGAAGACCGGGAACTCCGCCGCCTCAGAGTAGTGGCCGAAGTGATCGCCGAAGGGTCCCTCCATGCGGCGCTCACCGGGCGCAACGTAGCCCTCGAGAATGATCTCCGCGTTGGCGGGGACGAGGAGGGTTCCCGCAATGGTGCGAACCAGCTCGGTGCGCGCGCCACGGAAGAATCCGGCAAAGGCGAGCTCGTCGAAGTCTTCAGGCAGCGGCAGAATCGCAGAGAGCATCGTGACGGGGTCGCCACCGAGGACGACCGCGGTCGGGAGCGGCTGTCCCAGGCGTTCCGCCTCGTAGTGGTGGCCACGGCCGCCCTTCAGACTCTGCCAGTGCATCCCGGTCTCCGTCGGCCCGAACACCTGCAGGCGATAGAGCCCGAAGTTGCGGCGCCCGGTTACAGGGTCCTGAGTGATGGTCGAGCCAAAGGTGATGAAGGGTCCGCCATCACGCGGCCAGCTCACCAGGTTGGGGAGCCGGTCGAGGCGAGGAGCTTCCACCACCTCCTGCACCGGGGCCCGGCGCACGACTCGGGGTCGCAGGTGGCGGCCGCGGGCCAGGAACCCGCGAGAGCGCCACAGGGCATCAAGGGAAGGAGGATTGAGGCGCTGGATCGCCTCCACGAGTTCCGCCCCGATAGCCCGCGGGTCACGACCGAGGGCCAGCTCCACTCGGCGTGTCGCACCGAAGAGGTTCATGACCACGGGAATGTCGCTGCCACGCGGCCGCTCGAAGATGATGGCTGGCCCGTCTTCCCGGATTACCCGCTGGACAATTTCCGAGATCTCGAGGACAGGGTCCACCTCCACCTGGACACGACGAAGATCACCGCGGCGCTCCAGCGCAGCGATAAAGGCGCGCAGATCGGGCAGCTTGCTCAGACTGGCGCTGCCTCGCGGACTGGTTCGATCCGGACGGCGCCGACCTTAAAGCTTGCGATCTTGGCGTACGGATCCAGAGCGGGGTTGGTGAGGAGGTTGGCCGCGGCCTCGCGGAAATGCATCGGGATGAAGATCTGTCCCACCGCCTGGCGCTCGGAGATGCGAACTCCGATGAGGATCGCGCCCCGGCGGGAGACGACGCGGACCGTCTCGCCTTCGGTGACGCCGAGGGCGAGGGCGTCGGTCGCGCTGATCTCCACCACCGGCACGGGTTCTCGAGAGTCGAGGCCCTCGGAGCGGCGCGTCATCGTACCGGTGTGCCAGTGGTACATCTGCCGCCCCGTGTTCATGTAGAGCGGATACTCGTCGCTGGGGAGTTCGTCCGGGGGGAGGAACTCCACCGGCACAAAGAGTGCGCGGCCGTCCGGCGTGGGGAAGGTGTCGTCGAAGAGAAAGGCGGTTCCCTCCGAATCGGGTGTGAAGACGGGATACTGGATCGAGCGCCGCCGGTGCAGCATCTCGTAGCTCACGCCGTGCCAGTTAGGCGTGACGGAGGCGATCTCGCGCATCGTATCGGCCGGGCCGGTCCAATCGGTCTTGAGGCCGAGCCGGTTGGAGAGGTCGATCAGGATATCCAGATCGCGGCGCGCTTCGCCCGGTGGATCGAGCGCGGCCTCGGTGAGCTGAATGTGCCGATCGGTGTTCACAAAGGTGCCCTGCTTCTCGGCGAACGACGACCCCGGCAGCACCACGTCGGCCCAGCGCGCAGTCTCGGTGAGGAAGAGGTCCTGAACGGCGAGAAACTCGAGCCCGCGGACCCAGTGCTCCGCATGAGAAATATTCGGATCGGAGATGACCGGATTCTCGCCCATCATGAACATGCCGCGGATCGGACTGTCCTCCGCCACGATCTCGGTGACCATCATGCCCTTGGTCAGCGAGAGTGATTCCTCGGGTACGCCCCATGCTTGGGCATACTCGGCGCGGTTGGCGGGATCGGTGACCGGGCGGTAGTCGGTGTAGGCGAAGGGAATGGCGCCCATGTCCGAGGAGCCCTGCACATTGTTCTGGCCGCGAATGGGGATCATCGGCGCGCCCCAGCGGCCGATCATACCGCAGGCCAGCATCATGTTGAGCAGACTGGCGACGATGTCCGTGCCGGTGGAGTGCTGGGTGAGGCCCATTGCCCACATGGTGGCGGTGTTGGGGCCGCGGGCGTACAACTCGGCGCCGCGCCGGATGGTGTCGGCAGGCACGCCGGTGATCTTGCTCGCGACCTCGACCGTATACGGCTCGACCGCCGCCCGTACGGCTTCGAATTCCCGGGTTCGACCGGCGATGAACTCCTGATTCACCAGTCCGGCCTTGATGATGTGGTGCAGCATGCCGTTGTAGAGCGCCACGTCGGTGCCGGGGAGCATCTGGAGATGCACGTCAGCCATCTCGGCCAGCTCGGTGCGGCGCACATCGGCGATGACCAGCTTGGCGCCCCGCTTCACGGCCCGCTTGATCATGGCCCCGAAGACGGGATGCGTTTCCGTGGTGTTCGCGCCCGAGATGAAGATGACGTCGCAGGCCTCCTCGATCTCCCGCATCGAGCCGGAGGCGGCGGAGGTATGCAGCGCGCGGCTCATCGCGGCGACCGAGGTCGAGTGGCAGAGCCGGGTGCAGTGATCGACGTTGTTGGTGTGCAGCGCCCCGCGGACCATCCGCATGAAGGCGTAGTTGTC
>JBDTTN010000445.1:0-3112 GCA_039930625.1 Gemmatimonadota bacterium
ACACCCACGAGGAGATCGCGGGGATGATGGGGAAGACGGTGAGCTTCTCCAAGTCCCAGCTCTCCCGGGCCCACATCCGACTGCGGCGCTGGCTCGGAGAGGAGGTGGCGCTCGCATGACCCACCTTCCCATCGATCAGCTGGTCGCCCTGCGGGAGCCGGGGCTGGAGCCGGGACTCACGGCCGCACGCGAGCATCTCGCCGCCTGCCCTATCTGTCAGGCGGAAAGCTCCCGCCTCGATCAGCGCGCTGCCCGGCTCAAGGCACTGCCCTCCCTCCGTCCCGCCCGCGATCAGTGGCCAATCCTGCAGCAGAAGCTGGCGGCGGAGCGGCGTCGGCGCCGGCTGCGCTGGACGGTGATGGCTGGTCTCGCTGCCGCGGCGTCGGTCTGCGCGGTGGTGGTGGTGCGGGTCCGCGACCGGCACCAGGGTGCGGCGCAACTGGCGATCGATTCCGTGATGACCCGTTCGAACCAGCTGGAGCAGCTCATCCAGTCATACAATCCGGAGGCCCGCGTCACTGACGGGGTGACCGCCGGTGTAGCGGGGCAGCTGGAGGATCGGATCGCTCAGGTGGATCAGCAGCTGCAGATCGCGCAGCTCAGGGAGAACCGGAGGAGCGAGGCCGAGATGCTCAGGTTGTGGCGCCAGCGGGTGGGCCTGCTGGACGCGCTGGTCGATGTGCACCTGACTCGGGCGAGCCAGGTCGGATTCTAGGACGGTCCCCGTGAAGCCCCGCCTCGTTTTCGCAGCCCTTCCGTTCCTCCTTGGCGCAGGCCTCGCCGCGCAGGAGCCACATCCCGTCCGTCCCGACCCAGCCGATGTCATTCGAATGCAGGGTGGCATGCCTCCGGGCAGCGCCATGCCCGAGGGCCGGGCCCAGTTCCTCTATGCCCGGCGGGCCCGGCTCGGCATCACCATCAACACCCGCGCTCGCGAGACCGATTCCATCGGCGCTGTCATTCAAACCGTGACGCCAAACTCCCCTGCCGCCAGGGCGGGGCTGCGCTCCGCTGACATCATCACCCGCTTCAATGGCTCGGCGCTCGCGGACCAGACGGTGCGCATTTCCGGTGATCAGTCGCGCGCCGGCGTGGCGCTCATCCTGCTCGCTGCGACGGTCAGTCCTGGTGACACGGTGGCGATCGAGTACCGGCGCGGCAAGGAACGGAAGAATGCCAGCGTCATCGCCGGAGATGAGCCAGCCTGGACCTTCAGTCAGCCGGAAGGTTACTGGGGCCTGACCTTCAGCGAGGACGATCCGGATCCGGGTGAGCCGATGCGGCGCAGGCCGGAGGGCCCCGCGGGAACGATGACGTTCCGGATCGAGGCGGATACCGGCACTATCCGCGAGCCATTCCGCCAGCGGATGCGCCTGCCGCCGCCGATGATGTTCGTCATGGGGACGCCGCTCGAAGATCTCGAACTGGCGCCGGTGAATCGCGATCTTGGCCGCTACTTCGGGGTCACCGATGGCGTGCTGGTGATCAGCGTACCCGCCGAGACTCGGCTGGGGCTGCGGGCCGGGGATGTCGTGCTCTCGGTCGAGGGGCGGGTTCCCGAAGGTCCCGGGCATCTGCTGCGCATCCTGCGCAGCTACGACTCCGGCGAGCGGGTACGCTTCGCCGTGATGCGGATGAAGAAGAAGGTGACGGTGACGGGCACGATCGCCACTGGTGACCGCGAGTAGTTGCTGTCCCCGCGCATCCGGGGACGGCGATCAGTCGTGGTCCCCGGCAGCCGCGAGACTCTCCGCAGTCACCCGGTGCAGGAATCGCACAAATTCATACAAATAGTCCATCCCCACCTGTTGTGCCTCCGAGTGCCACGGATTCATCACCGTCGACCGCAGCACGAAGAGCCCCTCCTTCGCGTACGCCTCCTCCGAAATCTCCAATCGCTTCAGCAGATGCCCGAGCGTCGCGCCCCGGTACTGCCGCTCCTCGAAGCGGGTTCGCGATACGAAGAATGGCTGCGCTGCGGAGAGCCGATGCGATGAACGTGCGCCCGGGATACTGGCCGCGCTGAAGACCATCTCGTTGAGGCGATTAACCGGTGCGAGGGGGACCGGGGCGGGCACCATGGCGCCATCGTGCCAGGCCATCTGGCGTGCCACGAAGCAGACCAGATTGGTCTCAGGCTCGGTGATCGGAATGAAGGTGAAGGGCATCGGCGAGGGTGACTCGCCCGCCCGTTCCTGCTCGAACTTCGGGTAGAGCTGGGAGTGACTGCCGAGCAGCCGCGCCAGGCGGCGTGCGTTCAGCAAGGTCACTCGAACCACCTTCCCATGGCCATCGGCGGTGAGCGGAATGGTACGGTGGGCCAGCCAGCAGGAGAGGGCCGCCGCTCCCGGCTTGGAGCCCTCGAGAATGTGCGGCCCGAAGGCCGTGATCGAGCCGGGGTCATCGAATGAGCCGACTCCCGCCTCATCATCCGAGAGATACTGGGCCCGCTGGGTGACGAACTCGGTCACGCTGCCGTTGCGGAAGGCCACCACACCGGCGGGGTAGGGGACGTACCCCATCTTGTGGGGATCGACGGTGGTCGAGTCGGCGTCGGGCATCGCGAGGAAGGCGGCGTAAGTGTCGCGGTCGTTCCAACGCACTTCGAGCGTGCGCACATCCGGGTGTTCGATGCCTGAGTCCAGCTCGAAGCGCTCGTGCAGGTCGAGCGCGCGGACGTACTCATCACAGACTGCGTCCAGTCCAGCTCCGTGAGGCAGATGATGCACCGCTACGCCGCTGAACAGGGTGCGGATGTACCCGCCCCACGCCGCATCGACGTGAATCCAGAAGGAGCGGTTGTCCTCCCGCTCGCACTCGTCGCGCAGGAAGCGGATCCGGTGGATGGGGTCCACCGCCCCCTCCTCGGTGGTCCCGACGATGCCGATCACGGCGGCGACGTACTCGTTCGGCGCGAGGCCTCGAATCGTTTCACGCAGCACGTCCACGTCCATCTGGAACCGCTCGTTCACCGGAATCAGTCGTGCCGCATCCTCGCCGTATCCCAGTACGTTGCAGGCCTTCGCGATCGAGTAGTGCGCCGCTGCCGAGGTGAGTACCACCGGGCGGAGTCCGGTTGCGGCGAGAATGGGGGCCAGTCCCCGCCTGGCCA